>CALGGJ010000118.1 GCA_937915745.1 uncultured Prevotellaceae bacterium
CTATCAGGGCTCGTTGGGGACTTACACCCGTTAGACAATACTCATGCCGAGCATACAAAAACGGACGCACCACTTTGATAAAGACGTGGTGCGCCCGTTTCATGTGCTGTATGTAGCAGTTGACTTTACCCGAGCATGCTGAGGAGGATGCCTGCTGCAACTGCGGAACCTATCACTCCTGCAACGTTCGGTCCCATGGCGTGCATGAGGAGGAAGTTACGAGGGTTGGCTTTCTGCCCTTCCACCTGACTCACACGTGCGGCCATAGGTACGGCGCTTACTCCTGCCGAACCGATGAGAGGGTTGACTTTCTCGCGCGAGAAGAGGTTCATAATCTTGGCAAATATCACTCCGCCTGCCGTGGCGAAGCTGAACGCAACGATGCCCATGCAGAGGATGTAGAGGGTCTTGGGCTCGAGGAACGTGCCTGCGGTTGCTGTTGCACCGACTGTGGTGCCGAGGAAGATGACCACGATGTTCATCAGTTCGTTTTGCACGGTCTTGGCAAGGCGGTCAACCACACCACATTCGCGCATGAGGTTGCCGAGCATGAGACAGCCGATGAGCGGTCCGGCATCGGGCAGGATGAGTGTCACGACGATGGCCACAGCGATGGGGAAGATTATCTTTTCGGTCTTTGACACGGTGCGCAGTTGCTTCATCACTATCTGCCGTTCGCTTTTCGTTGTGAGCAGTCGCATGATTGGCGGCTGTATTACCGGAACGAGTGCCATATAGCTATATGCCGCGATAGCGATCGGACCGAGGAGTTGCGGTGCCAGTCGCGTGGTGAGGAAGATAGATGTAGGACCGTCGGCTCCGCCTATGATGCCGATTGAGGCCGACTCTGCGCTTGTGAAACCGAGTGCATGTGCTGTGATGAAAGTCATAAAGATTCCTATCTGTGCGGCTGCTCCGAGCAGGAAGCTCTTAGGATTGGCGATGAGGGGACCGAAGTCGGTCATCGCTCCCACACCGATGAAGATGAGGCAGGGGTAGATGCCGGCTTTCACTCCGATATACAGCACATCAAGCAGGCCACCCTCAGCCAACACGTGTCGATAGCTGTGGTAGTAGGCGCTTGCCGGATTGAGGAACTCATCGTTCCACATCTCGGTGTGGAACATATTGGCTCCGGGAAGGTTGGAGAGGAGCATGCCAAACGCGATGGGCAGGAGAAGCAGGGGCTCGTACTGTTTCTTAATAGCAAGATAGAGCAGGAAACAGGCTACGACTAGCATGACGAGATACTTCCATCCGCCATCAGCTGTGAATATCTGGCTGAAGCCCATCGTCTCGAAGAACTTTGTCATGGTTTGGTCGATGTCGAAATGGCCATCGGCTGCAAAGCATCCTACCGACATGAGCATGAGGAGGCCGAAAAGGCTGTATGCTTTCTTTATCTGTTTCATATATGTATCAGCCTACTTCTACGAGTGCATCGCCTACATTGACGGATGCACCTTGTTGTACGTGTATGTTCTTTACAGTTCCGTCAGACTCGGCCATGATGTCGTTTGCCATCTTCATGGCTTCCATAACGACGAGCACGTCGCCCTTCTTCACAGCCTGGCCTACTTTCACCTTCACGTCTGTGATGGTTCCGGGCAGCGGTGCAGTTACTGTCTTTGCTCCTGCAACTGGTGCGGCAGTCTTCGGTGCCGGTGCGGCAGCCGGAGCGGTTTCAGGTGCGGGTGCGGCCTTCGGTGCCGGTGCGGTGGCAGGAGCAGCTGCTTGTACGCCTTCGAGTTCGAGAAGCACATCTCCCTGATTTACCGACTGGCCTATCCGGGCCACGACGGTCTTGACGGTACCATCGGTCTCAGCGGTGATGTTGTTTTCCATCTTCATGGCTTCCATAACCATCACAACGTCGCCTTTCTTCACTTTCTGTCCGGCTGACACGAGTATCTTCGTGATGTTACCCGGCAGCGGGGCAGTTACTTTGGCTGCCGAAGCAGGAACTGCGGCAGGGGCAGCAGAAGCGGAAGCAACATGGGCAACAGGACGCGCTGCGGCTGAATGATGAACTTCGTGTTCTACTTCTACGTTATATGCTTTTCCGTTGACGACTACCTGAACCCTGCCCTCTTCAAGTTCTTCAACCCGGGCTACATAGTCTTTACCGTCGATCTTGAATTTTAAGTCTTTCATTTGTGTCATGATGAATATTTAATGTTGGGGTAATACATGTTCGTTTAACTCGTGATGCCAAGCCGAATGTTCGTTGTGATGAATGGTGATGACATGGCTTTCCTCGTCGTGCACATCACTGAAGAAGTGCAAGCAGAGTGCCATGGCTATAGCTGCTTTGTCGGCATCGGATGCTTCGCCTGTGTCCACAGCCTCAGCTGCAGCTGTTGCAGTTGTCGGGGCTGCAGCCGTAGCAGTGGCAGCAACTTTCTTCGTACCGGCTCCTTCAACTTTCTGCACTGTGTATCCTAATAAGAACATCACGACCACGAGCAACAGGAGAACACAGAACACCACACCGAACCCGATGCCGGCCATTGCCCATACGTCGCTCCAATTGACTGATAATAATGTAATCATAAATTTACTATTTTCTGTTGTTGAATCGGGGGGTTAGAGTGGGATATTACCATGCTTCTTGGCCGGGTTGGTAAGTTTCTTGTCGGCGAGCTGTGCCAACGCGCGGATAATGCGGAAGCGTGTATTGCGAGGCTCTATGACATCATCGATGTAACCATACTTGGCTGCATTGTATGGGTTGGCAAAGAGTTTTGTATATTCGTCTTCTTTTTCCTGAATGAATGCAGCAGCATCTTCTCCTGCCTCTTTCTTCGCCTTGGCTTCTTTTGCATATAATACAGCGGCCGCACCGGCAGCTCCCATCACGGCGATCTCGGCTGACGGCCATGCGTAGTTCATGTCGCCACGCAGTTGCTTGCAACTCATCACGATGTGTGAGCCGCCATATGACTTGCGCAGTGTGACGGTCACCTTAGGCACCGTACATTCACCGTAGGCATAGAGCAGCTTGGCTCCGTGCAGGATAACAGCGTTGTACTCCTGTCCTGTGCCAGGAAGGAATCCAGGTACATCGACAAGTGTTACGATTGGTATGTTGAATGCATCGCAGAAACGTACGAACCGCGCACCCTTGCGCGACGCATTGCAATCGAGCACTCCGGCCAGGGCTTTTGGCTGGTTGGCAACGATACCTACCGATTCGCCGTTGAAACGTGCAAATCCCACGATTATGTTTCGTGCATAATCTTTCTGTACTTCGAAGAACTCGCCGTTATCCACGATGGCACCGATGACCTCATACATATCGTAGGGCTTGTTGGGATTGTCGGGGATGATTTCATTGAGATAGTCATCCATCCTGTCTATCGGGTCGGTGCATTTCACACGTGGCGTCTTCTCAAGATTGTTCTGAGGGATATAGCTTATCAGCTGCTTTATCATTGCAATGGCCTCTTCCTCGGTGGCAGCGGTGAAGTGTGTCACTCCCGACTTGGTTGAGTGTACGCTTGCACCACCCAGTTCTTCCTGAGTCACCACCTCTCCCAAAACGGTCTTTACCACTGCAGGACCAGTGAGGAACATGTATGACGTGTTTTCCATCATGAGTGTGAAGTCAGTAAGTGCAGGTGAATAGACTGCACCGCCGGCGCATGGACCGAAGATACCCGAAATCTGCGGGATAACACCGCTTGCAAGAATATTTCTTTCAAATATCTCAGAATAACCGGCCAAGGCATTGATGCCTTCCTGAATGCGTGCACCGCCCGAGTCGTTGAGCCCTATCACCGGTGCTCCTGTCTTCATTGCGGCATCCATCACCTTGCATATCTTCAAGGCCATTGTCTCTGACAGCGAACCGGCATTAACGGTGAAGTCCTGTGCAAAGACATACACCAGACGCCCGTCGATTGTTCCATAACCGGTAACGACTCCGTCGCCGTCGAATTGTTTTTTCTCCATTCCGAAGTTGTGGCAGCGGTGTGTCACAAACATGTCCATTTCTTCGAAACTACCCTCATCGAGAAGCAGGGCCACGCGTTCGCGAGCCGTGTATTTCCCCTTCTCGTGTTGTTTCTGGATGGCTTTCTCGCCACCACCCAAGCGTGCTTTCTCGCGCTTTTCTACAAGTTCTTGTATCTTTTGTGATTGAATACTCATGTTGTTGCTGATTTATAGAGTCCCTCTACACTTTTTTATTTCTTATTCATCGAGCATCGGGATTAATGAAGGGCTGGCTCGCAAAGTTCGGTGAGGATACCAGCCGTACACTTTGGATGCAGGAAAGCTATCATCATGTTTTCAGCCCCCGCACGTGGAGCCTTGTCGATGAGGCGCAGGCCTTGTGCATCGCACTCGGCCAATGCATTGGCTACCCCGTCTTCTACCGCAAATGCCACATGGTGGACACCACGGCCGCCATTCTCGAGGAATTTTGCTATGGTACTCTCAGGACTTGTTGGTTCAAGAAGCTCCAGTTTTACCTCACCTACTTTCAGAAAAGCGGTCTTTACTTTTTGGTCGGCTACCTCTTCTACTGCGTAGCACTTCAATCCTAATGTGTTCTCGAAATAAGGGAGAACTTCGTCGATACTCTTGACTGCAATGCCAAGATGATCAATACGTGAAAGTTTCATACTGTGAATGTTTATGAGTTTATAGTTTATGGGTTAGCGGTTATGGGTTAGCGGTTAGGGTTAGCGGTTATGGGATAGCGGTTATGAGTTTTGCAATAAAAAACCCAGTACCGACGAGTTCACCATTTCTCCTGGACGCGCAAAAACCGAGCAAATTTAGGTATTTATTTTTATACTGGCAGTATTTCTGACGTTTATTTTTTTGCATTTTTATAAAATTCCCTTACTGGACGGCAGTTGATAATTGGAAATGTCACGTCGAATTGCCATTTTTATTGATTTTGCAAGGGCTTTGAACACTCCCTCGATTTTATGATGTTCGTTGTCTCCCTCGGCCCAAATATTTAGATTTATCCGTGCGGCATCGCTGAACGACTTGAAGAAATGGAAGAACATCTCTGTAGGCACGTCTCCAATTTTCTCCCGGTTAAACTGCACATCCCAAACAAGCCATGCTCTGCCTCCGAAATCGAGTGCCACACGACACAGGCTATCATCCATAGGCAGTACATAACCATAACGCTCGATGCCTTGCTTGCTACCCAATGCTTTTAACAGGCACTCACCCAACACGATACCTGTGTCTTCAATCGTGTGATGTTCGTCCACAGCCAGATCGCCTTTCACCCTGACAGTAAGGTCTATACATCCGTGTCGGGCTATCTGATGCAGCATGTGGTCGAAGAAACCGAGTCCAGTGCGGATGTCGGCATGTCCGGTGCCGTCAAGATTCATCTCTACGAAGACATCTGTCTCGCTGGTTTTACGGTGTATCTCGGCCTTGCGCATCCCTGCATATATGAGTTCTGTGGCTTTTTGCCATGAATCGACATAGCATACCTGGCTGCCGGCCGTTTCAGGCTCTTTTTCTGTAAAGCGGCTTCGCAAGATTATGGCTTTGCACCCCAGGTTCTGTGCCAACAGGGCGTCTGTGTCGCGGTCGCCAATCACAAACGAATGTCGCAGGTCGTATTCTTCCGTCAGATACTTTCCCAGCATACCTGTCCCTGGCTTGCGTGTTGGCCGGCTGTCTTCGGGATAGGTGGTGTCGATGAGAATGTCATCGAACGTAACGCCTTCTGTACCCAACGTATGTAATAACAGGTCCTGAAACCGGCTGAACACCTCCAGGGGATTTGCAGCCGTTCCCAGTCCGTCCTGATTGCTCACCATCACAAACTCATAATCAGTCCTGCCGCGTAAAAAACTGAGCGAACTGATGACATGAGGGAGAAACCTGAACTTATCGACGGTATCTACCTGCTCGTCGGCCGGTTCTTCTATAAGTGTCCCGTCGCGGTCGATGAATAATACTTTTTTTCTTTCCATCACATTGTGAATGTTTGAGGTTGGAGGTTGGAGGTCAAGGGTTAGTGAGAATGCGTAAAGCGCCGAGCAATCGGGCGTTCTCTTCTTTCGTACCAATTGTTATCCTGAGGCAGTTGCCACACATATGGACATTTGTGCGGTTGCGAACGATGATGCCCTTATCTACCAGATAGTTGTATATCTTGTTTGCATCTGTCACTTTGGCCAGAAAGAAATTAGCATCCGACGGATATACTTCTTTGCACACAGGCAACATGGCAAATGCCTTCATCATCGTTGTGCGTTCCTCGAGTATCATGTTGATGCGCTGATGTACTTTCAGCATCTCGTTTTGCAGCAAATCGGCTGCACGCTGTTGTGTTAACAGATTCACGTTATAAGGGTATTTCACCTTATTGAATAAATCCACGATGGGTGGTGCAGCAAATGCCATACCAAGGCGTATGGCAGCACATCCGTATGCTTTCGAGAAGGTGTTGAGCACTATCATGTGTGGATGGTCGTTCAGTTCGAGGCGTAACGGTCTCAATTGTGAGAAATCGGAGTATGCCTCATCAACCACTACTATACCATCAAACGTGTTTATGACCTTCAGCACAGCCTCACGGTTCATGTCGTTACCCGTAGGATTATTCGGTGTACAGATGAAGACGACCTTGGTCTTGTCATCACATGCAGCTAACAGGCGGTCGGCATCAAGTTGGAATTGTCGGTCGAGTGATACCTTCCGATATTCCACATCGTTGATATCGGCACATACCTCATACATGCCGTAGGTAGGGTCTATAGCCACCACATTATCCATGCGGGGCTCGCAAAAGATACGATAAACCAGGTCGATGGCTTCATCCGACCCGTTTCCAAGGAATATGCACTCGGGACTAACCTGCTTTGCCGTTGCAATCATGTGTTTCAGGTCGGTCTGCAGGGGGTCTGGATATCGGTTTATCAACACGCCATACGGATTCTCGTTTGCATCGAGACATACAGTTGCCTGCTTTCCATTGTATTCACTGCGAGCCGAGCTGTAGGGCTTGAGTGCGAGTATGTTATTTCTGACTAATTGTCTCATATCTCATTGTCATTGCGCGTTTGTGTGCTTCGAGTTGTTCGTTATGTGCCATCACAGCCACCGACGGGCCGATATTCCTGATGCCTTCGGGGGTGAGTTCTTGGAATGTGATTTTACGGATGAAACTATCGAGCGATACTCCGCTGTAAGCCCTGGCATATCCGCTGGTTGGCAGGGTGTGGTTGGTACCCGATGCATAGTCGCCGGCACTTTCGCACGAGTAGTTACCAAGGAATACCGAGCCGGCATTTTTCACTTTTTCGGCCACACTCATATAGTCGCTCACTGCCAGTATGAGGTGTTCGGGAGCATATTCGTTTATGATATCCATAGCATGGTCGATAGTGTCAACACATACAAGTTTGCTGTGTTTCAGCGATTCGGCGGCAATCGTTTTTCTTGGCAACGACTGTAGTTGCCGTTCTATTTCGCTTTCAACATCATTCAGCATCGTCTTGCTGGTTGTCACTAACAGGGCTTGTGAGTCGGTTCCATGCTCTGCCTGTGAAAGGAAATCGGCTGCCACGAATGCGGGGTTTGCCGTTTCGTCGGCCACGATGGCCACTTCGCTTGGTCCGGCAGGCATATCTATTGCCACATCGTGCAAACTCACAATCTGTTTGGCTGCCATCACATACTGGTTTCCAGGACCGAATATCTTATACACTTTGGGCACACTCTCAGTCCCATAGGCCATTGCAGCGATGGCTTGCACCCCTCCAATCTTATAGATGTTATTTACTCCCGCTATCCGTGCAGCCACAAGTATTGCAGGGTGCAACTTACCCTCATGACTTGGCGGTGAACACAGCACTATGTCATTGCAGCCCGCAATCTTTGCAGGTGTGGCCAACATCAATACGGTAGAGAAAAGGGGGGCGGTACCCCCGGGTACATACAGCCCGACCCTCTCTATGGCAACAGCTTTCTGCCAACAAGTAACGCCTGGCTGTGTCTCTATCTTCTTTCCCTCAAACCGTTGTGCCTCGTGGAACTTTTTTATATTATGGTGTGCCAGGAGTAATGCATCCTTCAGTTCGGGAGCAACCGCTGCTTCGGCTTCGCTCAGTTCGCTGTCGGATACCTTCAGCCGGTCGAGACACACGTGGTCGAACCGCTGCTCGTATTCCCTCACCGCTGCATCGCCACGCAGGCGCACATCATCAATCACGGCCTGTACCGTTGCATTGAGCGTGGCTGCATCTTTGTGTGGACGTTCTATTTTCATGGTAAACAATGAATCCGTGTAGTTTTTCTATACCTCAATAGTGTGTATGCTCACAATATCATCTTCTCTATCGGAAGCACCAATATGCCTTCAGCTCCGAGCCGTTTCAGCTGGCCGATGATTTCCCAGAATCGCTTTTCATCAAGCACCGTGTGTATGCTGCTCCACCCCTCTGTGGCCAACGGCATCACTGTAGGACTCTTAATGCCCGGCAACACACTCACAATCTCCGGAACCCTCTGTGTCGGAGCATTCATAAGCACATATTTCTTGTCGTCAGCCGCCTTCACCGCGTCGAAACGGAAAAGCAGTTCTTCAAGCAACTCGCGCTTGCATGCATCCATCGCCTTGTTACCGATGAGCACCGCCTCGCTATGCATCACCACCTCCACTTCCTTCAGGTTGTTGCTTACGAGTGTCGAACCACTGCTCACGATATCGAATATACCGTCGGCCAGACCAATGCCAGGAGCTATCTCTACCGAACCCTGAATCACGTGAACATCGGGTTGCACATGGTTGTCGTCCATATACCGGCGTAGTATATTCGGATAGCTTGTGGCTATCTTCTTCCCGTCGAACCATTCGATTCCCCGATAATCGGCTTGTTTCGGTATAGCCAGTGACAACCGGCACTTACTGAATCCCAGCCGTGAAATGATGTCTGCATCGGCTTGTCGTTCAGTAAATTCGTTTTCACCCACCACACCTACATCGGCCACACCGTCGGCTACTGTCTGTGGAATATCGTCGTCACGAAGGTAGAGCACCTCCATCGGGAAGTTTGTTGCTTCTGCCAACAGAGTCCGCTTACTATTCGGTATCTTAATGCCTGCTTCCTGCAACAGACTCATGGTCTCCTCATAGAGGCGACCCTTAGACTGGACTGCAATTCGTATCATACCCGTTGTCTGTGTTTTATTATGCGGTGCAAAGTTACGAAGAATCGGCGAGATAACAAAGCGATTTTGGAAGATTAACGCAGTTTGACCTGTTTTCTCGGAAAAACAGTTAAATCTTTATCTCTTTTTGAAGATTCTCGGAAATCCTCAAGGTGAATTGAGAAGAATTATGTACTTTTGTGACTCAAAAACACAGAATTGCAATGGATGCTAACAAAACGACAAATTATCATTTATACATAGACGGGTGCGGAGACCAGAACTTGGAGACATTCAGTCCTACGTTCCCTATCTTCACGCTTTGTGGCATCCTTGTGCGCGATGACAAGGTTTCCCTGTTGAACGAGCAAGTGCGGGCGTTGAAGCATGAGTTCTGGGGCGATAGACAAACATTCTTCACTCACGCGACATTCGCAAATGCCAGAACGGCTTTGAAGTTTTGTTCGACCTTGACGTGAAACGTCGTTTCTATGAGGCGGTGAACCATCTGCTGGGACAGGAAGACGTTTATGTCATAGTTAGTTGCTCCATCCTAAAGGAGTCTTACATCCGCCAGTTCGGTAAGCTGAACGATGTCTATGGGCAGTCTCTCTCATTTGTTTTGGAACGGGCTATCTTCTGCGTTGATAACCATTGCGAAGATGACTCTGGAAGAATCTCTGCTATTGTTGAACGCAGAGGTAAACGCGAAGACAGAAATCTTCAAAATTACTACGAACAGCTATTAGAGAAAGGCACATACTGGGTAACCGCAGAACGGATGAGGAACCGCATGACCTGCATTGACTTCAAATGGAAATCAGAGGACATTGCAGGCCTGCAAATTGCCGACTTGATAGCCTATCCGCTGACCCGCCATGTGTTGAATCCGCAGGCAGTAAACCTGGCCTACGACGTTTTGGAACCCAACATCTTCAATGAGAATGGCAAATTGATGGGGCTTAAGATCTATCCTCACCGACCATAACAAAAAGAGTCGCCACGAACCTGACAACTCTTCCGATCGGGGACACCCCAATCCCA
>CALGGJ010000119.1 GCA_937915745.1 uncultured Prevotellaceae bacterium
CCAGTCAGAGGTCAATGTCTAATCAAACAAATGCCACATTTTCAAGTGGGCTCAAAGATGATTATTGAACAAGGTGTAAGCAGTAAAACCAATGCTTGCACCTTCGTGATATGTTTCAGACCCTTTTTTTAGTGATAGATGCAGTCTTATGTTCAAGGTCATATTCCTTCAGCGTTACTATGGTTTGGACGACCTCCAGATATTTTTTTGTGAATTTGCGGATTTGCATACGATGCATAGGTGCTGAGGCATGAAATGTAGGGTGGTGGAGTTGATTTTTTGCTTTTCGTTTCCTGCTTTTCGCTCAAAATGTCTATCTTTGCACACACATTATCGTGATGACGTAATTTTTTGCATCCGTAGATTTTGTTTATGGAATATCTGTTGCATTATACATGGAAACACAGGCTGTTTCCGCTTCAAGGATTGCTTACGACCGATGGTGACGAGGTTGAGGTTATAAGTCCGGGCAGGCATAATGCCGATGCCGGTCCCGATTTCCTTGATGCCCGCTTACGCATCGGTGGCACGTTGTGGGTGGGTAATGTAGAGATACACCTGCGTTCGTCGGACTGGTATCGACACCACCACGACTCCGATGGGGCCTATGATACAGTAGTATTGCATGTGGTGGAGGATGCTGACTGCGATGTAACGACGTCGGGGGGTGTAAGGATTCCGCAGTTGCGGGTTGATATTCCTCACGAGGTGAGCGAGAACTATAACGAGCTGAGCATGTCGGATTATCACCCTCGTTGTCGTGAGGTGTTGCCTATGTTGCCGCGTCTCACCATCACATCGTGGTTGTCGGCTCTGAGTGTTGAGCGTCTGGAGTATCGTATGCAACAGATTATGGAACGGCGTAAGGAATGTGGGCTGAGTTGGGAAGACACGGCTTTCGTAACAGTGGCTCGCACGTTCGGTTTTGGCAAGAACGGTGATGCGTTTGAGCGCTGGGCCTTGGCTTTGCCGTCGGGGGCTGTTGGCAAGCATCGTGACGATTTGTTTCAGGTTGAGGCTTTGTTTTTCGGCATGGCCGGTTTGCTGTCAGAGCCGTCGGATGCTGATGGCTACTACTCGCGCCTGCAGGGTGAGTGGCGGTATCTGAGCAAGAAATTTACGCTCACACCCATAGACCCCACCGTGTGGAAATTCCTGCGGATGCGACCACAGAACTTCCCTCACAGACGTATAGCCCAGTTGGCTATGCTCTACCATGTGGGGCGTCTGAACCTCGCACGCATGGTGGGAACCGATGATATCAACCAGTTGCTGTCGTTGTTTGACACTGATGTGAGCGACTTCTGGCGTACTCACTATTCGTTTGTGTCGGAACCAAGCCGTATAAACAGCGGACGGCTCTCGGCTTCATCGCAGCGGCTGTTAGTGCTGAACTGTGTGATACCGCTACTGTTTGCATACGGGCGTTACCGTTTGGACGAGACCCTGACCAATCGTGCACTCGACCTGCTCGAGCAGCTTCCGGCTGAAACCAACCACATCATCAGCCGATGGAACGATGCGGGTGTGACCTGCCGTTCGGCTGCCGACTCGCAGGCACTCATACAGCTCACCACCCGATACTGCGAGGCTAAAGACTGCCTGAGGTGCAGGTTTGGATATGAATACATACGTCACAACCCCGGGTTTCTGAATGAAAAAAGTGTGCCGGTGTGAGGCCGGTCTTGCGAGTGCGAAGTCGTGGGCCTGCGAGTGCGAAGTCGTGGGGCTTTGAGTGCGAAGTCGTGGGGCTTTGAGTGCGAAGTCTCGGGCCTGTGAGTGCACACTCACTTTGATGCCACGGTACCGTTATTTATTTTGCAGTGTGTGAAAGAGTGGGAAAAAACATAAAATATGCGGAATGCAAGCCTGCCGACTCAGATAATTTCACTATATTTGCAGTCGTCGGCACACAGCCTACTGTCACATAACCACGTATCAAACTTAATAAACAATAACCGAAATGAATGCAACAAACAAATCCAGCGGACTGAAGTTCCGCCTCACCATCCTTAATTTCCTTGAGTTTGCAATATGGGGAGCCTATCTTACCTGTATGTCGCGCTATCTCATTACAGCAGGTTTAGGCAACTATATTTCCTACTTCTACAGCGTGCAGGGCTTTGTATCGCTATTCATGCCTGCACTCATGGGTATAGTGGCCGATCGTTGGATTCAGGCCCAGAAAACCCTTTCATTATGTCAGTTCATAGCCGGTGCAGCCATGTGTGCAGTCGCATTTTACGGTAACAGCGCAGGTGAAAATGCCAATTTCAGCATCCTGTTCACGCTATATACCATCAGCGTGGCATTCTTCATGCCAACCATAGCGCTTACCAACAGCGTGGCCTATGCCGCTCTGGAGGGTGCAGGCGAAGACACGGTGAAAGCATTCCCACCGATTCGTGTGTGGGGTACCATCGGTTTCATCATATCCATGCTATGTGTTGACTGGAGCGGGTTGCAGGACAAACCATGGCAATTTGCCGTATCGGGCATACTCAGCATCATAATGGCATTCTATGCACTGACCATGCCTGCATGCCCTACCAACCAGGGAGGAGAGAAGAAATCGCTGGTCGATGCACTGGGACTCCGTGCCTTCACTCTGTTCAAGCAAAAGAAGATGGCCATCTTCTTTATTTTCTCAATGCTGCTGGGTTCGGCCCTGCAAATCACAAACGGATATGCCAACCCGTTCATCGCATCGTTCGGAGCAAATGAGGCCTTTGCAAATACATTCGGGGTGCAACACGCCAACACATTGATTTCTCTGTCGCAAATATCCGAAACACTGTGCATACTGCTCATTCCGTTCTTCCTGAAACGATTTGGCATTAAGATAGTGATGCTCATGTCGATGTTTGCATGGGTATTCCGCTTCGGACTCTTTGCCATAGGCGACCCGGGATTTCCCGGAGTCACCCTGCTCATCCTCTCAATGATAGTATATGGTGTGGCTTTCGACTTCTTCAACATCAGCGGATCGCTGTTTGTTGACCAAGAGACCGACCTTAACATACGCAGCAGCGCACAAGGACTGTTTATGATGATGACCAACGGCTTCGGAGCCTCAATAGGAATGTTGCTTGCCGGCGAAGTGGTGAACCACTTTACACATGGCGAAGAAATCAACGGCAACTTCTACACCGTGGGCGACTGGAGTACCTGCTGGTACATCTTTGCCGCCTACTCGCTCGTCGTAGCCGTCTTGTTTGCCATTCTCTTCAAATACAAACACCAACGGACCTAATGCTATGCAGAAACTCGTGTTCCTCACCGGTGCCGGCATAAGTGCCGAAAGCGGTATAACCACCTTCCGCGACTCGGGCGGACTGTGGGAGCAATACAGGGTTGAGGATGTGGCATCGATTGACGGCTACTACCGCGACCCGCAGCTGGTGACTAACTTCTACAACGAACGGCGCCGACAGCTGCAAGACGCCCAACCCAACGAGGCTCACAAGCTGGTGGCACAACTTGAAGCTAAGTATGATGTGTGTGTGGTGACACAGAATGTTGACGACCTCCACGAGCGTGCCGGATCGACCAACATCATTCACCTGCATGGCGAACTGCGTAAAATAACATCGAGCCGCAACCCTAACGACCCGTCGCAAATAGAGACCCTGCCCCCGGGAAAAAGCATAACCTACCCCGACGACCGTGCACGCGACGGAAGCCCGGCACGACCGTTCATCGTGTGGTTTGGCGAGCCGGTACCCATGATTGAGGCCGCCGCAAGGCAGGTGGCCGAGGCCGACATAATGGTAGTCGTAGGTACATCGCTCAACGTATATCCGGCTGCAGGACTGGTGAACTATGCACGCACCGATGCACACATATACCTCATCGACCCATCCCCCACCAATGTGCCACAATACCTCAACATACACGTAATTGCAAAAAAAGCATCGGAAGGGATGCGCCAACTGTGTAATGAATTGTAAAAACCGCATACATCGCACATTGTTATGCCCAATACTCATAGCAGCTGTGGGGTTGTGGCTGCCGGCACAGGCACAGGACACCAGTTTCCCGCTGCCGCCATTGCCCCCTACGCTCGGCCAGCCGGCCGAACGCCTTGCCTACCTGCTGCAACACTATTGGGAGCAATATAACTTCGACGACACCAGCAGTACTAACCGCCGGTGCGGCGAACAGGGTTTCGTAGATTTCATAAACATAATGCCAGTGGCCGACAGTCTGCTGTGCGCCGACGCCGCTGCCAGATACGTGGAGCTGGCACTTGCCACACCCGAGGGCCGCGAACAATTCAACTCAAACACCATACACTACCTCGGCAACCGCCTCTCGCCACTGCGCAACGACATAACCTACGCCCACTTGCTGAGACAGGCTGCACGGTATTATTCACGTACCGAACACAAGAAAACCCACTACGCCAACCTCAAACGTACACTGGCCATGCTTGACAATATCGACAAAAACCAGGTGGGGGACACAGCGGCCGATTTCAAGTTTAAGGACAGCAAGGGCAAGCGGCAACGACTCGGAAATATTCACTCCAAACAGGTGTTGCTGATGTTCTTCGACCCCGAATGCTACGACTGCCTGCTGGCCAAACAAGACATGGAGACCAACCCATTGTTTGCCAACCCCGACCTGAGTATAGTACGTGTGCAACCGTCGCAAGCAAAACGCCTGTACTACATCACAGGTACACCCTCGTTCTACATGCTCGACGCCAACCGAAGGGTGTTGCTGAAAGATGCGACATACGAACAAACCGTGGATTTTCTTGAAAAGACAGCTGATTTTCATGCAAAAGACGTGGATAAATCTGCAGGGGACGTGGGTAGATAAGAAAAACGACTGGTATAAGCACAGTCTGAAGCCAGCATTTATGTTACTGACGAAAAGTGAAAAGTGAAAAGTGAAAAATCAGTGCCGGCAAACCGCTTTTCGCATGTCTTGCCGTAAGTTTTCACCTTTCACTTTTCACATTTCGCTTATATTCCCTACCTTTGCACTCTGAAAACAACACATACGAAACAGCATATCTCATTATGAAACCATCAATACCAAAGGGAACGCGCGACTTCTCGCCTGTCGAGATGTCTAAACGCAACTATATATTCAACACCATTCGCGAGGTATATAGCCTCTACGGATTTGAGCAGATTGAGACTCCAGCCATGGAAAACCTATCGACCCTGATGGGCAAGTACGGCGAGGAGGGCGACAAGCTCCTGTTTAAGATACAGAACTCGGGCGATTACTTCCGCGGCATATCTGACGAAGAACTGCTCAGTCGCGATGCCCTGCATCTGGCCGGCAGGTTTTGTGAGAAAGGCCTGCGCTACGACCTCACGGTGCCGTTCGCACGCTATGTGGTGATGCACCGCGACGACCTCACACTACCATTCCGACGCTACCAGATTCAGCCCGTATGGCGTGCCGACCGTCCGCAGCGTGGGCGCTACCGCGAGTTCTACCAGTGTGATGCCGACATCGTGGGAAGCGACTCGCTGCTCAATGAGGTGGAACTGATGCAAATAGTCGATACAGTATTCACACGCCTCGGTGTGCGTGTATGCATCAAGATAAACAACCGCAAGATACTGACCGGAATAGCCGAGATGATAGGACAGGCCGAAAAGATAGTTGATATCACTGTGGCTATCGACAAACTCGACAAGATAGGTCTCGACGGTGTGAACGCCGAACTTGAGGCCGCCGGCCTGCCGGCCGATGCCATCGAAAGCCTGCAGCCAATCATTGGCCTGAACGGCACCAACAGCGAGAAACTGCAAACCATACGTACCCTGCTCAACGGCAGCACCATTGGGCTGAAAGGTATCGAAGAAACCGAATTTATACTCAACACCCTCGAAGGCCTCAGCCTGAAAAACCAAGTGGAGACAGACCTGACGCTGGCGCGAGGACTCAACTACTATACTGGTGCCATCTTCGAAGTGAAGGCTCTCGATGTAGAAATGGGCAGTATAACCGGAGGCGGCCGCTATGACAACCTCACCGGCATATTCGGAATGCCCGGACTCTCGGGCGTGGGTATCAGTTTCGGTGCCGACCGCATCTACGACGTTCTCAACCAACTCGACCTTTATCCGGCCTCAGCACTCACACGGCCACAGGTCCTCTTCGTCAATTTCGGTAATGCTGAGGTACAATACCTGCTGCCTGTAGTGGCACGTCTGCGTCACAACGGAGTGCGGGCAGAACTCTATCCCGACGCAGCCAAGATGAAACGGCAGATGAGCTATGCCAACGCACGACAGATACCATACGTGGTGCTTGCCGGTGAAACCGAGATGCAGCAGGGCATGGTGACACTGAAAAACATGAACACGGGCGAACAGACACTCGTAGATAAAGACACATTCACTCTTTAGGACTAATGACCGGATTTGGGTTTATCTTCGACACTTATATTTGGAGCAATGGTTGGAATATATGCCAGAGGAAGACAGGGTTGGTGAGTGTACGTACCCTGTCTTCCTCCAGTTTTGGCCGAGTGTCTGTTGTTATCAGTCGGCCAACTTTGCTTTGATGAACTCGCGGTTGAGTCGTGCTATGTTTGCGATGGTTTCGCACTTAGGGCATACTGCCTCGCAGGCTCGTGTGTTGGTACAGTTTCCGAATCCCAGTTCGTCCATCCTGGCCACCATGTCTTTTGCTCGCTTGGCGGCTTCGGGCCGCCCTTGCGGTAGCAGTGCGAGCTGGCTTACCTTGCTGGAAACGAACAGCATTGCCGAACCGTTCTTACATGCTGCCACGCATGCTCCGCACCCGATGCATGATGCGCAGTCCATTGCTTCGTCGGCATCTTGTTTGGGTATGAGTATTGCGTTTGCATCTTGTGGTGCGCCTGTGCGCACAGTTGTGTATCCTCCTGCCTGCATTATCTTGTCGAAGGCGGAGCGATCGACCATACAGTCTTTGATGACCGGGAATGCTGCAGAGCGCCATGGTTCGACGGTGATGGTTTCTCCGTCTTTGAAGCGTCGCATGTAGAGTTGGCACGTGGTGGCTCCGCGTTCTGTCTTTCCGTGTGGTGTGCCGTTGATATATAGTGAGCACATGCCGCAGATTCCTTCACGACAGTCGTGGTCGAATACGAAAGGTTCTTTACCGGCAGCTATGAGTTCCTCGTTCATGATGTCGAGGGCTTCGAGGAATGATGTATCGTCGGGTATGTTCTTCAACTCGTGGGTTTCGAAGTGGCCCTTGTCCTTCGGACCGTTCTGTTTCCAGAACTTTATAGTGACATTCAAATTTTTAGCCATAATCAATTCTTGTAATTTCTGGTTTGTACCTTTATTGCTTCGTATTCGAGTGGTTCTTTGATGAGTTCAGGGTCTGTGTCGGCACTGCCCCCGTATTTCCAGCATCCTACGTAGAAGTAGTTTTCGTCATCGCGTTTTGCTTCGCCTTCTTCTGTCTGGTATTCTTCGCGGAAGTGTCCGCCGCACGATTCGTTGCGCGAGAGTGCGTCGTGTGCTACGAGTTGGCCCATGGTGAAGAAGTCGCGCAGGTGTATTGCTTTGTCGAGTTCGACGTTGAGTCCGTCTTTTGTGCCTGGAACGAAGAGGTTGGTGTCGAATTCTTTTTGCAGTTCTTTCATCTTCTGGATACCAGTCTTCAGTCCTTCGGCTGTGCGTCCCATACCTACATATTCCCACATGATGTGTCCGAGTTCTTTGTGTATAGAGTCAACCGAGCGTTTGCCTTTTATGTTGAGCAGTCGGCTGAGTTCGGCATCCACGGCTTTTTCTGCTTCCGCAAACTCAGGCATGTCGGTGCTGACACGTGGCCATATCGACTGGTCGGCCAGGTAGTTTTGAATGGTGTAAGGCAGTACGAAATATCCATCGGCCAGTCCTTGCATCAGTGCTGATGCTCCGAGGCGGTTGGCTCCGTGGTCGGAGAAGTTACATTCGCCTATGGCGAACAGTCCTGGTATTGATGTCTGCAACTCGTAATCTACCCATACGCCTCCCATGGTGTAGTGTATGGCCGGATATATCATCATTGGCTTGTAGTATTTCACTCCGTTGATTTCGTTGGCGAGGTCGCCTGGATATACGTCGGTTATTTCTTCGTACATGTCGAAGAGGTTTCCGTAGCGTTGTTGCATGGCTTCAAGTCCCAGTCGGTTGATACTTTCGGAGAAGTCGAGGAATACTGCAAGTCCAGTGTTGTTGACACCGAATCCTTTGTCGCAGCGTTCTTTTGCTGCACGGCTTGCTACGTCGCGTGGTACGAGGTTTCCGAATGCCGGATAGCGGCGCTCGAGGTAGTAGTCGCGGTCTTCTTCAGGTATTTCCCATCCTTCTTTGGTACCTGCCTGCAGTGCTTTGGCGTCTTCCAGTTTCTTTGGTACCCAGATGCGTCCGTCGTTACGCAGTGATTCTGACATGAGTGTCAGCTTTGACTGTTTGTCGCCGTGTACCGGGATACATGTAGGGTGTATCTGCACGTATGACGGGTTTGCCATGTATGCGCCTTTGCGGTAGCACTGAACTGCTGCTGTGCAGTTGCATCCCATTGCGTTTGTGGAGAGGAAGTATGTGTTTCCGTATCCGCCGGTGGCTATTACTACTGCGTTGGCCGAGAAGCGTTCGAGTTTTCCTGTCACGAGGTTTTTGGCAATGATGCCTCGTGCCTTTCCGTCGATAACGACTACGTCTTCCATCTCGTAGCGTGTGTAGAGTTTTACTTTACCTGCGTGTACTTGTGCTGAGAGTGCGCTGTATGCACCGAGCAGCAGTTGTTGTCCGGTTTGTCCCTTGGCATAGAACGTACGGCTCACTTGTGCTCCGCCGAACGAGCGGTTGGCGAGTGTACCTCCGTATTCGCGTGCAAATGGCACGCCTTGTGCCACGCATTGGTCGATGATTGAGTTGCTTACTTCGGCCAGACGATATACGTTGGCTTCGCGTGCACGGTAGTCACCGCCTTTTACTGTGTCGTAGAACAGGCGATATATTGAGTCGCCGTCGTTCTGATAGTTTTTGGCTGCATTGATACCGCCCTGTGCAGCTATTGAGTGTGCGCGTCGTGGTGAGTCTTGTATGCAGAAGTTGAGTACGTTGAATCCCATTTCGCCGAGGCTTGCTGCTGCGCTGGCGCCAGCCAAGCCTGTACCAACGACTATGACGTCGAGTTTCAGCTTGTTCTTTGGGTTTACGAGGCGTTGGTGGGCTTTATAGTTTGACCATTTCTCGGCCACTGGTCCCTCGGGTATTCTTGAATCTATTTTGATTGGCATAATATTTACTATTTACGGATTTTCTTTTTTCGTTTCTTTATTTCACTGCAAATGGCAGTAAGTTGAAGTCGCACTGTCCCACTTGGTCGGGGAAGATGGCGAATCCGAGTACTACACAGAGGAAGAGGAACATGACGACTGTACTCCAAATCTGTCCTATGCATTTCCAGCGGTTGAACCATGTGTGTCCGCTCAATCCCATGGTTTGCATAGACGACCACATGCCGTGTGTCAGGTGGAACCATATTGCCACAATCCATATGACGTAGAGTGCTGCGATGACGGGGTTGGAGAATGTCTGCTTGATGTATCCGAATCCGTCGGTCGGTTTGAGTCCGCCCAGTAGTGGTTGTCCGATGATTTCTGCAAACATCATGTTATACCAGAAGTCTTTTAAGTGGAGCAGCAGGCCTATGATTATGATGATGCCTAGCACCAGCATGTTCTGACTGGCCCATTCCACTTTGTCGGGTTTTGCTGTGACCGCATACTTGTTGTTTCCACGAGCCTTGCGGTTTTGGAAGTTGAGTATGAATGCATATACGATGTGTATCACTACGAGCAGTGCGAGTCCCAGTGTGGCTGCTATGGCATACCAGTTTGAACCCAACAGTGCGCAAATAGTGTTGTAAGCATCTTTGCTGATGAGTGCAACAACGTTCATGCATCCATGGAAGGTGACGAAGAGAACAAGTGCAAGGCCCGTGATGGACATGACGAGTTTTCTTCCGATTGATGAATTAAATAACCACATAAATAGATCTTTTTGTTTTGTTAATATTGTTTGGGTTTTGTTTTCAGGTTGGTCGTAAGGGTTTGATTGGTGGCTTTGCTGCCGCCCGTATGGATTTGTATATCCGTTTGCAAAGATAATAATAAATTATGAATAAATGGCAAGTTGTATGCAATTAAATTTATCGGTGTGCCGAAAAGGTGTGTTTATTTGATGTTATCCACCCATCTGAAGAGTCGTTTCCAGCGTATGTGGTTGGCTTCTGGGTTGGCATCCGGGCATACCGACCACCACACGAAGAGTGGTTTTCCGACCACGTGGTCTTCGGGTACAAAGCCCCAGTAGCGGCTGTCGGCCGAGTTGTGGCGGTTGTCGCCCATCATCCAGTAGTAGTCCATTGCGAATGTGTAGGTGTCGGCTGGTTGGCCGTCGATGTAAATGGTGTCTTCGGTAACCTTCATGTCGTGACCTTCATACACTCGTATCGGTCGTTCGTAGATGGCTATGTTGTCCATATCCAGCTTTATTGTCTCGCCTTTTTTCGGTATCCATACGGGGCCGTAGTTGTCGCGTGTCCATCCGTATTCGTGGTTGAGCGGATATACGTGTCCCGAGTTGCGGTCGAGTATTTCTACGATGCTGTCTATTATCTCGGTGTGGCTGGACAGAATCTCGTGTGCGGCCTTGGTGAGTGGCACTCCCAGGCGGTGTTCCTCAAACGGATGGTCGGGACGGTCGTTCCACTGCCGGTAGTCTTCGTCGCTGAGGTCTATGTCGGCCCGCAGTTTGTCGGGCAGTGGCGATTTGGCGTATATGTAGTAGTTGAATTGTGCCTGTGTAGGTGTTGGTTTTGCTTCGCCGTCAACATATATTATCTTATCGATGATTTGCAGTGTTTGTCCGGGCAGACCCACGCATCGTTTCACATAGTTTTCGCGGCGGTCAACTGGACGGCTTGTTATTTCTCCGTACAGGTTCGACTGGCTGGCTATTATCTTTTTTCCTACTGCATAGAGTTGGTCGAACAACTCCATCTGTGCGGCTGTAGATAGTTGGTCGGCTACGGGTAGGCGTATTCCTTGTTCGTTATATATTTCGCGACCCATCATGTAACATCGTTCGTAGAAGTCGCCCGGATAATTTACTGCCACGGTGTCGCCCGACGGATAGTTGAACACTACGATGTCGCCCCATTCCACATGTCCCAGGCCCCGCACTCGGCGGTAGTCCCAGTGTGGCCATTCTATATACGATTTCATGCCGCCAAATGGCAGTGTATGCTGTGTGAGTGGCATGGTGAGCGGTGTCTGCGGAATTCGCGGTCCATAGCTCAGTTTGCTTACGAGCAGGTAGTCGCCGGTGAGCAGCGACTTCTCGAGCGATGAGCTTGGTATCTGATAGTTCTGGAAGAAGAACTGGTTGACGAAATACACGGCCACGAGGGCAAATACCAATGCATCGACCCAGCTCATTATGGTACGGGCCACCGGGCTCTCCAGTTTTTTCCACCACGTCCATTTTATCTTCTTGCTGATGTAGGCATCGTATATGAATGGCAATACGATGAGGCCCCACCAGCTGCCAACCCAGTAAAGGAATGCCAGATACAGAATGGTGATGATGATGAATTTTATCCAGTTTTTACGTAGGGCGGATTTTTCGTTGGCAGCTGCGTTTTCACGCTCTGCCTTTATCTGTTTTGTTCCTTTGAATTTTGTCATATCAGTGACTTATGTGTATTGATGTTATTTTCTTTGCAAAGGTGTGTCTTGAGAGTGCGCGGTCGCGAGCCTGAGAGTGCGCGGTCACGAGCCTGGGAGTGCGCGGTCACGAGCCTGAGAGTTAAGGGCCGAAGTCTGCGGAGTACTCACAGTTGTTTAAGTTTTATTGTTTTTTTCACCAAATGTCATCATGTCGTCCATACTGAGCAGTCCTTGGTGACTGGCTGTAAACTCAGCGGCCATGACTGCACCGAGAGCGAAGCCCATACGGTTGTGTGCATCGTGGGTGATGATTATCTTGTCGGCTGTGCTGTCGTATTCTATCGAATGTATTCCAGGTACTTCGCCTTCGCGCACCGACTCAATCGGCACGTCGGTAAACCTTGGTGCCTCATCTTTTATCTGACAGGCTAGTGTAATGGCTGTTCCGCTTGGCGCATCGAGTTTATGTATGTGGTGTACCTCGCGCATACTTACTTCGTACTGTGGAAAGTCTTGCATTATTTGTGCCAGATATCGGTTTACAGCCGAGAAGATAGCTACACCCAGGCTGAAGTTTGAAGCCCAAAACAGGGTCTTGCCCTCATCGTTGCACGCACGTCGCACATCGTCGGCATGATTGGTGAGCCACCCGGTGCTGCCCGACACCACTTTCACCCCTTGCTCCCAGGCACGCTGACAGTTGCCGTAGGCCACATGAGGGGCTGTAAACTCTATGGCCACATCGGCCGAACGAAATGCAGGTGAATCGAAATCTCCCTGGTTGTCAATATCAATTATACTTACTATCTCATGACCACGACCAATGGCCACCTGCTCTATCATGTGACCCATCTTGCCATATCCTATCAAAGCTATTTTCATCTTCTTCCTTAAAAGTATATTTGTCAGGATGATATTTAGATAATAAATATTTCAGATTTTCTGGAGTAGCTCCATTTACTTTTTTACCATTTTTGATATCTTCATCATATCCATTGTAAGGCCTTAATTTTAAAACAAAATTAATAAAATCAGCTGTATTTTTTCTTTTATTGAATTTATTACTTATTTCTTCAAATTTTTTTTTATATTTTTTTCTTATAATTTCTTTCATTTCTGGTTCACCTATAGTTATGTATAAATCTTTAACTTCTTGATATATTTCTAAGAAATCTTTATACCACTTTTCTTCACGATCTATATTTAATTGCTTAACTATAAATTCACATCTTTCACCTAAGCCAACATATCTCTTATAGTTAGTATAACCTAAAAATCTATGACAAATTTTGATAATATTAGCATTGCATATAGCTTCTTTTTTTGTTGGTTCATTTGAAAATTCTGATAACATTTTTTCGTAGTTATTTAATACAATTTGATATTTTTCATTATCATCTTGTGGGCTTAACTGTAAAACTAAACGATTATTTGTGAAACCTGTGCCTGTGGATTGAATTAATTCTCCCATTCTTAAAGAATCTTCACATAAAAGAATTGCACCTGAGTGTATCTGACTTATTAATATATTACTATATTTAACTTGCTCTTTGCATTTATCCATAACTGCTTTACTGCAGACACTTAATTTTTTTACATCTCCAATGTATTTTTTGAAATATAAATTTGATTTTTCAAAATATAATAATGAATGATATCTGCAAAATTTTTTCATTTCTTCTAAACATTTTTTTCCACACTCATTTAGTTGTTCCAATACATTGACTACAATTTCTAGGAAAATTTTTTTAGCCATATTTCCTTTCATAATTTCAAGTAATTCGTCTAGATAACCTGAGCTAAGCTTTGAAAAAACTTTTAAATATTTTGTAATATTTTTAATAATAATTTCAGTATCTCCTTTTGATATTTGACTTTTTATATTTAATACCTTTGAATAAGAAATAATTAAATCCTTAACATATATATAGTATTTTTCTGTCATTGTTTCGTTATCAAAATCTGTTTCAAATTTATCTATGAATTCTTCTAAAGTATTATTATAATTCATTAAAATATCATATCTATCTTCATCATCTTCAGCTTCCTTAAGGCTATCTTGAAAAGTTTTTAAAGAATCTTTTAAATTAGTATAATCAATTTTTTTGTCCATCATATTTTTTGCTAAAAATTTTTCATTTTTTTTCCTTAGATTTTCAATATCTTCATCAGTCAATCCAACCATATCATTTTTTATTTTGGTTTGTATCGTTTGTCCAGTAGTTTTTTCATTGGCTGTAACAGTTAAAATACCATTTACATCAACAAAAAATGTTACTTCAACTTTAACTTCTCCTTTCTTTTTTGGAGGAATTCCAGTCATTTCAAGTTTTCCTAAAATATGATTATATTTAGTATATTTTTTTTCACCTTCATAAATAACAACATTAATATATGTTTGATTATCAAAGGATGTTTCATATAGCTTTGAATTAGAATAGGGAATTTTTGAGCCTCTTTTTATTAAAACACTCATAAGATGTCCTTCCTTTTTGATTTCTGGGTCTTCACTAGGATTTTTAACATTTAATCCTAAAGATAATGGAGTAATATCCATTAAATTAAATCCTTTAAGAGTTTCATCATCTTTTTTATTTAAAATTTTAGCTGCCATTAAAGTTGCTCCATAAGCAATTGTTTCATCTGGATTAATTGTATCATTGATTTTAACTCCTTCAAAATATTCTTTTAAAAATGATTTAACTTTTGGAATTCTGGATGAGCCACCAACTAATACAATTTCTGAAATCTCATTTCTTGATAATTTTGCATCAGATAAAGCGTCTTCTATTGGTGATTGTAATTTATCAAACAATGGTTGACATAGTTTTTCAAATTCTTTTCTTTCAATATTTTCGAAAATATCATTACCATTATAAAAATTAGTTATTGACAAAGTTGATTCTAAACTATTACTTAATACTCTTTTAATATTTTCACAAGCAATTTTTAACTTTTTAATAGCTTTTTTATCTTTTTTTATTGTTTCTTTAGACTCTTTCATATTTTTACAAAATTTTTCTAAAAAATGTTCTACTAATTTATTATCAAAATCTTCACCTCCTAAAAATTTATCTCCTTTTGTAGATAATATTTCAAAATTTTGTTCTTTTCCATAATTGATTTTAAGTATTGTGACATCAAAGGTACCTCCACCTAAATCAAAAACTAATATTTTTTTTTCTTCACCACTATCAGTTTCATTTTTCTTTTCTCCTATTCCATAAGCTAAAGCAGCTGCAGTTGGTTCATTTATAATTCTAAGAACTTCAATTCCAGCTAATTTTGCAGCGTTTTTTGTGCATTGTCTTTGAGCATCATTAAAATTGGCAGGAACTGTTATGACAAGCTTACTTACTTTTTTACCTAAATAGGATTCAGCACTATCAACCATTTTTCTTATTACAAAAGAAGATATTTCTTCGACTGTAAATTTGATTTCTTTATTGTCTTTATCAACCAAAATAAGAGGATATTTCCCTTGTTTATCTGGCACAATTTTAAAAGGGAAATTTTCGAATTTAATTTCTTCTTTAACTGAATTGTCATTAAAATCTCTTCCTATAAATCTTTTGATTGCATATATAGAGCTGTCATAATTTTTGACTAAATATTCCAAAGTTTCTTCTCCTTTTAAAATAGTATTCCCATCAACTATTGTTACAATTGAAGGAGTAGTTCTGTCTCCATTTCTATTTGGAATAATTTCAACTCCACCATTTCTATAAACTCCTATGCAGGAATAGGTAGTTCCTAAATCTAGACCCACTGCATTTCCTTCTTGTAAGCTCATTTTATAATAAAATATAATATTATTTATAAATTTTTATTATTTAG
>CALGGJ010000120.1 GCA_937915745.1 uncultured Prevotellaceae bacterium
AACCTGCTCGAAAATAAACTTAAAATCATCTAAACGCTAATGACCGATTTGGGTTCAATGGAAGAACATATAGCTGATAATGATTGCTGCAACGATGCCGGCAAAGTCGGCCAAAAGGCCACAGGTTACTGCATGGCGTGTCCTGCGTATCGCTACACTACCGAAATACACGGCAAGAATATAGAACGTGGTATCAGTGGAACCCTGGAACACGCACGACAGACGGCCCACAAACGAGTCGGCACCATATTGCTGCATGGCGTCAACCATCATTCCACGTGCTCCACTGCCACTCAATGGTTTCATCAGGGCTGTAGGCAATGCAGCAACAAAGTCGGTATCAAGTCCGCATCGACCAACTACCCACCCTATCCCGTCAATCACATAATCCATCGCACCCGAGGCGCGGAACACTGCAATGCCCACAAGTATCGCAATAAGGTAGGGAATAATCTTGACGGCAGTTGAGAAACCGTCTTTTGCCCCATCGATGAATGCATCATACACGTTGATACGTTTCATCACCCCCGACAGAATAAACAGCATGATGATGACAAACAAGGTGATGTTGGCAAACTGAGTAGAAAAATCGTTCATGGCATCGGCCGACATCTTGCTCAGTCCCCAGATGGCACCGGCCACAAGCACACATAGTGTGCCGAGGAACAAGATTAACGTGCGGTTAAAGAGGTTGATACGCTGTATGATGCTAGTTACTACAAGGCCAGCCATCGTACTGAAGAAGGTAGCAAGCAAAATTGGCACGAATACATCGGTGGGCTGTGCAGCACCCATCTGGGCACGGAACACCAACACGCTGACCGGTATAATCGTGAGGCCGGAGGTGTTGAGCACCAAGAACATAATCATAGGATTTGAAGCCGTGTCCTTCTTCGGGTTTATCTCTTGCAGCTGCTCCATAGCCTTCAAGCCCATAGGTGTGGCTGCATTGTCAAGGCCCAACATATTGGCCGATATGTTCATGAAGATGGTACCCATAACAGGATGCCCCTTTGGTATGTCGGGGAATATTTTTGTCAGCACAGGCGACAACAACCTCGACGTGAAGGCAATAAGTCCGCCACGCTCGCCAATGCGCATAATGCCCATCCAGAGCGACAACACACCGGTAAGACCCAACGATATCTCAAAACCAGTCTTTGCCGAACTAAACGTAGAATCCATTATTGCAGGAAACACCTCGGTGTCGCCAAAACCTATGAGCCGGACAAGTGATACCACAAACGCTATCACGAAAAATGCAATCCAGATATAATTCAGTGCCATGTACTAAATATTTTTGTGAAAAATATCTACTATTAAATCATACTACCCCGGAGGTGGATGACACCTACCCTCCACCCCTAAGGCCTTGCAAAGTTAACCATTTTAGGCCAAAGTGAAAAGTGAAAATTAAAAAACAGTATCGGCACGCCACATTTCTCGGCTTGACACATCAACTTTTCACTATTAACTTTCCATTTTTCACATATAATGGTTACCTTTGCAGTCAGTTATGCGCATAGTCAAGAAACTCGACATATACATACTGAAGAATTTCATCACACTATTCATCGGCACCTTCTGCATCAGCCTGTTTGCAGTGATGATGCAGTTCTTGTGGAAATTCATGGAAGAACTGGTGGGAAAAGGCCTGGGATATGATGTGATAGCCAAATTCTTCTTCTATGCAGCCGAGACTCTCGTACCCATAGCCCTGCCGCTGGCCATACTGCTGGCCTCACTCATCTCGTTCGGCAATCTGGGCGAACGGTTCGAACTGCTGGCCATCAAGGCTGCAGGCATAAGTCTGTGGCGAACCATGCGGCCACTGCTCGTCGTCATGATGATACTCGCAGGGATATCGTTCTATTTTCAAGACGTTGTAACACCAAACGCAGAAAACCAGATATTGCTCTTCAGATACTCCATCATGCAGAAATCGCCCGAAGTGGATATACCCGAAGGCGTGTTTTACGACGGCATAAGCGGTATCAACCTCTACGTGAAACAAAAAGACAAAGAGACGGGTATGCTCTACGATGTCGTCATCTACAATATGCGCGACGGAGTAGATAACGTACACATAGTGCTGGCCGACTCGGCCCGACTCGAGTCGAGTGCCGACAAACAGTTCATCCTGCTCCACCTATACAGTGGTGAACAGTTTGAAAACCTCAGGTCGGCCGCATTGATGACCAAGAACGTACCCTACCGACGCGAGACATTCGTCAGACAAGACCTGCTCATCGACTTCGACACCAACCTCAACATGGCCGACAACGAAACATTCTCGGGGGCAGCCAAGACAAAACGGATAGACCGCCTGCTGACAGACATCGACTCGCTCAAACACGATGCCGACAGCCTGGGACGAGGCTACTACCAGGACATGAAGCATGGGGTGCTATACGTCTATCGCATGGACGACATCGATAAGACCGACAGTCTGAAAGCCTGCGGTGCATTTCAATCTGTTGATATCGACACACTGTTTGCACACATGACCACATCCGAACAGCAGGCAACAGTGAGAGCAGCAATCAACCGAGTGCAACAACAACAGATGGACGTAGATTTCAAGGCCGGAATCATGAAAGCACAAGACGCAGAAATACGCAACCATCAAATGAAATTCTGGGAAAAAATAACACTGGCACTCACATGCCTCGTGTTTTTCTTCATCGGAGCACCCCTCGGAGCCATCATCCGCAAAGGCGGACTCGGGCTATCCGTAGTCGTAGCCGTGGTAATCTTCATTGCATACTACATAATCAACATCGGAGGGCAGAAAATGGCGAAGACAGGCACCGTGCCAGTAGAAGTAGGCATGTGGTTGAGCACCATAGTACTGGCACCGATAGGGGCATTCCTCACTATAAAATCAAACAAAGACTCGGTAGTATTCAATTTCGACACATACAAACAATTCTTCAATCGCCTGCTCGGCATACGTCAGAAACGCCATATAGGCCGCAAAGAAGTCATCATCTACGATCCCGACTACTCAACTGCTGCCCTGCGCCTGCAATCATTGGCCGAAGCATGCAACGCCTATCGACGGAATTGGAAACCATGGCTCACTCTGAAAATACTGAAAGAAACCATCTGGTACCGCCCCGACACCCAACTCGTGCACATTTGCGATGAAATGGAATGGTGCGTTGAAGAACTGTCTAACAGTAAGAGTCGGAACATACTGGTACACCTCAACCATATGCCTATCATACGTCAGGAACCACGATTCCACAACAGGCTGCGTCACGAACTGCGCTTGACACTTTCGGCATGCAACGACCTGCTGGGCGAGATCAAACAAATACAATCTGCACAATGAATACATTCAGTACTATAGAAGAAGCTTTGCACAACTTCAGGCAAGGTAAATTTGTAATCGTGGTTGACGACGAAGACCGCGAAAACGAAGGCGACTTCATTACCCCCGCCGAACTGATTACCCCCGACAAGGTGAACTTCATGCTTCGCGAAGGCCGTGGAGTACTCTGCGCACCAATCACCATATCGCGAGCTCAGGAACTGGGACTCCCACATCAAGTCGATCACAACACTTCAATGCTCGGCACCCCATTCACCGTCACCGTCGATAAACTAGACGGATGCACAACCGGAGTATCGGCACACGACCGTGCTGCAACCATTAAGGCACTGGCCGACCCCACATCATCGCCCGATACCTTCGGACGTCCCGGACACATCAACCCACTCTATGCACAAGACGGCGGAGTACTGCGACGGGCCGGACATACAGAGGCTGCCATCGATTTGGCACGCCTGGCAGGACTCCAACCAGCTGCTGCACTCATCGAAATACTCAACCCCGACGGAACAATGGCAAGGCTGCCACAACTGAAACAGAAAGCGACCGAACTAGGTATGCCGCTCATACAGATAAAAGACATTATTGCATACCGGCTCGAACGCGAATCGCTGGTGGAACGCGGTGTAGAAGCCGACCTCCCCACCGACTACGGACACTTCCATATCATTCCATTCAGACAAAAAAGCAATGGGTTGGAACATGTGGTACTCATCAAAGGCACATGGGAGAAAGACGAACCAGTACTGGTGAGGATGCATTCATCGTGTGCCACAGGCGACATCTTCGGCAGCAAACGATGCGACTGCGGCGACCAGCTCCACCGCTCTATGCAACTCATCGAACGTGAAGGCAAGGGGTGCATCGTATATCTCATGCAAGAAGGACGAGGCATCGGACTCATGAATAAGATTGCTGCATACAAACTGCAAGAACAGGGACTCGACACCGTAGATGCAAACATACACCTGGGATTCGACCCCGACCTGCGCGACTACGGAGTGGGCGCACAGATTCTGCGATTCCTCAACATAAGCAAAATCAGGCTCATCACCAACAACCCCGTAAAGCGAGTAGGCCTCGAAGGATACGGACTACAAATTGTAGAAAACGTGCCAATTGAAATCACGCCTAACCAATACAACGAGCACTACCTGCGCACAAAAAAAGAGCGAATGGGTCACAACCTCCACCTCTGAATACCACTTCAGACATACCCACACATTTTTCCACACACAATACATCTGTTTAACCATTAATTCTGCACTATATATGGAACTATCATCACGACTACAACGCCTGCAACCATCAGCCACCCTCGCCATGTCGCAACGTAGCGGCGAACTCAAGGCACAGGGCATCGACGTAATCAACATGAGTGTGGGTGAACCCGATTTCAACACCCCCGACCACATCAAACAAGCTGCACACGAGGCAATCAACCAAAACTACTCGCGCTACAGCCCTGTACCCGGATATCCCGAACTAAAGCAAGCCATTGCTGATAAGCTGAAGAACGAGAACGGACTCACCTACCAACCGTCACAGATACTCTGCTCAAACGGAGCAAAACAATCGGTGTGCAACACCATAATGGCACTCATCGGCCCAGGAGACGAAGTCATCATACCAGCCCCCTACTGGGTGAGCTATCCACAGATGGTGCTTCTGGCAGAAGGCACACCCATTTTCGTAGAAGCCACCATCAGTCAAGACTTTAAGATAACCCCTGCACAGCTCGAAGCAACCATAACACCACGCACCAAAGCGCTCATACTCTGCTCGCCATCCAATCCCACCGGCTCGGTATATAGCCGCGACGAACTCGAAGGGTTGAAAAACGTATTGGTGAAATACCCAGACATCATAGTCATTGCCGACGAAATCTACGAACACATCAACTACATAGGCCACCACGAGTCTATAGCTCAGTTCGATGACATCCGCGACCGAGTGGTTATCATCAACGGAGTTAGTAAAGCCTACGCTATGACTGGATGGCGTATCGGTTTCATCGCAGCCCCCGAATGGATTGTGAAGGCCTGCAACAAACTGCAAGGCCAATACACCAGCGGACCGTGCAGCGTGAGCCAGAAAGCAGCCGAAGCTGCCTACTGCGGTCCACAACAATGTGTTGAAAACATGCGCCAAGCCTTCCAACGCCGCCGCGACCTCATCGTCAGGCTGGCACGCGACATACCAGGCCTTGAAGTCAACCAGCCACAAGGTGCATTCTACCTCTTCCCCCGTTGCTCAGCATTCTTTGGAAAGACAGACGGCCGACACACCATCAACTCGAGCACCGACCTCGCAATGTACCTGCTTGAAGTTGGCCATGTGGCTACAGTTGGTGGCGATGCATTCGGCTCGCCAGAGTGTCTCAGAATGAGCTACGCCACAAGCGATGAAAACATCATCGAAGCAATGCGACGTATTAAATCAGCATTAGCCAAACTGAAAGACTAAGACATAGCTTTCATACGTTTACCTCGGCAAGGAGCGCCTCATCTTACGACACATAAACATTCGTTGTGACTGCTGTTCTGCACGGTGCATTATGTAACGTAGAATCATTTATACAAGATTCGTATGTATAAGTTTCATACTTCTATTTATAAGTTACATATTAGATACACTCCTACGCTTCGCTCCGTCGGTATGACAGACGGAAAGTGGTTCAGTTGAAATAGTCCGGAAAGTCCGTGCAAAATAGCATACTTTTGCATAGATAGGGCCTGCCTGTCGGCAGACAGGGCATTTCAATGGAGTCATACCGACGGAGGTATGAAATACCGTAGGAGCGTATCTGCATATGAAACAAATATTTGCGAATCTTAAATCATTTATTGAATTGGAGGTTTTCTACGTGTGAGCCGACAAACATAGGCACATAGTCGCTGGTAGCATACCAACGGGGCTTGTCGGACATCTCATCGCAGATGGTACGACCATTGATTTTCAGACCTTCGAAGGTGACGTTCTTCACTTTGTGGTTGGCATCGTAACCGGTAATGATAGACAGATTGGGAGTCTGACCGCTGTAGCGTATGTTGCGGAAAGTGACGTTTTCCACACCACCACCTGGAGCGGTGCAATACTTAGAGTTCCATCCCACGCGCACTTGCAGCAGGCAGCCTTGGTTTATCTGCTCGATTCTGATATTATCAAAGACAGCATCCTTGACGTAGTTGCCATCACCACAGTTAATGGTCATGCAGCCCTGATACTCTATCTGCGCCTCACTCTGGCAGATGATGTCGATGTTATCGTAGCGAAGGTTTACCAACGAGTCGCCTACCTCCGGGTTTCCATGCAGACCAATCATGATGGGGTGTGCTACGTCGGCCCATAGCGTAGAGTTGGTCATGCGGACATTACGTACAGAGCCCTTGAAGCCCTTGCGGGTGGCGTAGGCTGTGGTACAGTCGTCGCTGTTGCGGCAGAACACGCGGTCGTAGAGAATGTTGCTGGAGCCACCGAAGATATTCAGACCATCGCCCCACTGCGGATGGGAAATAGACCGCACGTCGTGGAGTGTCACGCCATCTGACTCGCCAATAGGACAGGTGTTGAGAATCAGTCCATCAATAAGTATATTCTTTGAGCGATGCACATGGCAACCCTCGTAGCCATTGGCTGGTCGGGCAATGCCACGGCCCAGGATGCTCACATTCTCGGCATCCTCGATAGCGAAGGTCCCTGTGAAATAGCTGCCGCCTGCCAGGTATAAAGTGGTGTTAGAAGGCACACGTATCGTCTCATCGGTATAAAAATCAGGTGCATAGTAAACAAAGTTACGCCCCTGCTGCTTGGCATCTTGCTCTGCCTCTTCCTTAGTCTGAGGGGGCTTCGAGGTGAAGAGCAGCAGATTGTCGGTGATGTTGCCGTCAAACTCTACGCTTACGTTTTCTGGTTGGAAGAGCAGGAACTGGAGGGTGGAGTCGTTTTGGATGTTGGCAATCGTACCGCGATAGTCGGGACGGATGCGGGCAGTCTTATACTTCTTGTTTTTACAAATGACGCGCACGAAGACATCGCCCGTGAAGTCGAAAAAGGCGTAGGAAATCTCGGAAATCTTGTGTCCGGTGCCTCCGCCGCCTACAGGCGCATTTACTTTAGCCATATAGGTTTCTATCCTTGTCCACTCCTTTTGCCCTCGCGGCTGAATATAGACTTCGTAATCGTGTTTCAGCGGCGCTCTTTCAGGTGCAGAATATGTGAATACCTGATGCAACTTTGCACCCTCCTTGACTCCTTTTATGCTGAACTGGTCGGCCTCAGGATTGCGCTTCACCTCTCCGCGTTTCTCGGCACTGGCCTGTAAATCGAGAATCTTCTTGGTGTATGGCATCTTCAGACCGCGACGTCCTACATAGTGGCGGTATGGCAGGTCGTAAATGCAGCGTATGCGGCCACGCCCCATCTCGCCTGGCTCGGTCCAGTCGTTGTAGAGACCGGTGCAGTCGGTCCACGTCTCGAATGGGACGTCGTAGCCAAGATTGTACCTGGCTGTATATTCAATGCCTTTCAGTAATCGGTTGTCGAGTGCACCCCAGAGGTCATCGCCCTGCTCCCATGCCATCTCGCAGGTCTCACAGAGAGCACCCAGTCCCAGCTGGGCATGTCCTTGGTCGCGTCCTGTCTCCTGGCACTGGCCAGTCGGACTGATGTAACGTGGGAGTGAACCGTTGTCATTGGCATGGAGGAAGTAATCGACGGCAGAATCGTAAACCACACGGTCTCTCAGGAAAATACCGCAGGCCATACGCAGTCGGTTGACGATAGCGCCCCAATTGCCGTTAGCGTAAGGGCTATCGGCCTCAAACCTGTTAATGACGGGCAGTATTGCACGGTGAATCATATCCGACCATGCGGGTGTCTGATACTTATCTAACAATGTCATCGCACGTACGAGCCAGAAAGCCTGTATGGCACAGAGTGGTGCGTCGTGGCCATCGAAGCGCTGCAGGGTCTGTGAGTATGCATTGATAATCATGACAGCCGTGGCAGTATCTCCTTGTTGGGCACTCGTCAGTGCCTTGTACATGTCGCGCTCGCTGCCACCTTTGGTACCAGCATACTGTCCGTCGCGAGCCACTACCTCGTAAGGGCCGGCCATTGTATAAGTATCTTGTGCCCCAATATTAATGGAATACAACATTGCGAAGACGCTTAGCATAAAACAATTTCTCATAACGATGTTATCTACAATTTGCATGAATATGGATATCGGTACTCCAAAATGTAATGATACTTGACTTTGTGTCCGTTTGCACTCGCAAAGTTACTCATTTTCCTAAATTCCGCTGCAGTTTATTTGAACTTTCTATATAAGCTCCTCTGCAACAAAAAATTCTTGCTAAGGCAAGCGGCACAGCCGAGTGGTCCAGGATTTGGACTTATCAGATTTTTCACCTACCTTAGTGCTGCGATTAAAGACAAGCAAAAGCATCAATGACATGGCAAATTTACATAAAAATATGAGAAAATCAATCCTTTTGGAAGAATATTTCATGTGAGAGAGCTTTTTTCCGTTTCGCAGGTACGGTTATCGACAAAGCACTGGATCTTCGATGTACGTCATACGGCTGTCAGTACAGCGAGATTGCAGGTTTGCTGGCAAGAATTTACTTCTGTGGTGGTGACTGCGTTGAAGTGATTTTAGAGAAGTTCACTTTATGCCGTCGGAGTACATCGACAGTCATCGTCCATTGCAGTGAGACACGGGTTACCTACGATGGCAAGCAGCACGGGCGAGAAGTATTTAGCGCAGCATTTATTCCTTTATAATTACCTTTTCCGCTTTCAGTTTCTTTGTAGTCGTGGTTCCGAGCATGGTGCTGCTTCGTCGCAGGACCTTGGTGTTACCCTTGATTTCAACATCGCCCGCCCCTTGCGACGAGATTGTGAGTTCGTCACAATCTACTTCAAGGTCGATATCGCCGGAGCCTTGTGCCGTGGCAGTGATGGTGTGCCCTGTAATGGTGGCATCGATATCGCCTGAACCATTTGTCACCAATTCTGTCTCGTCGGCATACCTGACGTTACGCAGGTCTGCATCGCCCGATCCGTTGACCTCTGCCGTAAGATACTGACATTCGAGGTCGCGCACGGTAACATCGCCCGAACCATGTAGGTGGATTGAGAACGCTGATTGGACCTTGAGCTGGCGTATGTCAATATCGCCCGAACCATTAACCTCGATATTGAGGTGTCCGACGGTGAGCGAGTCCTTGATGTCGAAGTCGCTCGACCCATTGAGGGTTATGTTTTCGATGTTTGGGGTGACGATATGTAGGCGCACACTCGGAAGATTGTAGTTCAGACGTCGTGCCACATCGACTACGAGGATTGAGGCGTTCTCTTCAAGTTCATCGTCTTCCACTGTGTATGAGTATTCGTCGATGGCATTCTCGTTTCCTTCAACCACGACTTCCATCTTTTCGCCTTGCACGAGTACTATATCTACTGCAGCATTGACCACAATGCCAGTGAAGGGCTTGAGCTCGAGAGTGTCGGTCGTAACCCTGCCCCATTTCTCAGAGTCGCGGTAGTCCTTGGTACGAATGTTTACATCGCATGAGGTGAGCATGGCTGTACATACCAATCCTGTGAGTACAGCGATGATAATGAATGTTTGTTTCATGATGTTATTATGTATGTTTTTGGTGGTGAACATTAACATGAAGATTTTGTCATTGATTTATTTGATTTCAAATTGCAACTCATGTTCTTCATTAACTGTATGTTTTACTTCAATTTTTTCAAATGGAATCTGATACCCTTTATCCCAAATCGGTCATTAGCGTTTAGATGATTTTAAGTTTATTTTCGAGCAGGTTTTTTGCGGCATTGAAGGAGTAATGGGGTTCCCAAAAAACACACGGATTGTCACGACGCAGTCGTGACTGAAAGGCCGTGAAAAAGATGCCAAAAAGAACGTTTTCGTTAAGCCAGAAGAGCAAAGTGCTTGCATTTTGCCTTGGCGAGGAAACGTCTGAATTTATTCGAAAGTTTTCAAAGCGCGAAACGGTCTAATGACCGATTTTGGTTTATATATTCCCAGTCGTTTCATGTCTGAATAAGACATCTTAAAAAAAGGCCCACCCTTTCATTGAACCGAATGTAATGCCCAATGGTTTTCCGCTATCCTCCCATATGTCAACTTTTGATGCATACTGATATGTCAGTTCTTTCTGAGTGGATTCGTCATACCACAGAGTCACTGTATAGTATTTTCTTCCATAATTCGAGTATATTTTAGCATCTGCATTTATTCCCTTGGTTATATCAAACATTGTGGTTGTATCTGAAACTTCTGGAATAATACCCTTTCTGTACCAATCAGGTCCAATTCGTTTGGTAACCTCAAAGGCAACACTAATCAGATACTTGTTTCGTTCAAATGGTTTCTTATTGATTAAGCCTATGCCTTGTGCTTTTACACCGACACCACTTATAATGAAAAGAAAATATAACAATCTTGATTTCATACTATTAAATATTTATGATGAATACTTAGCTCTTGTTATTATGGTACGGTCGGTTAGCCTGCGTCTGAAGAAGGATTCTTCTGTTTATGGCTTATAGATACGCTATTTAACAACTGTGTGAGTTCGTCGGCTGTGATGCCCAGTGTCTGCATGGTGCGCAGTAGCTCTGGCACCGACTCTTCCACAAATTCGGTCTTACGAACCGACTGTATCGTCTGCTGTGCTCCAGGGGAGACGAAGTAGCCAAGCCCGCGTTTGGTATAGATGATGTTGTGACTCTGGAGCCAGTCGTAGGCTCGCATCACCGTGTTGCTGTTCACCTCTACGTCGGCAGCGGTCTCGCGCACCGAGGGCACGCGTTCCTCCTCGGCCAAGTGGCCCAGCAGCACTTTGTCGCAGATATAGTCGGCTATCTGCAGGTATATTGCTTTCTTCCCGTTAAAGTTCATTTGTTCCACGAGTTAGTGAGTTGTGCCTTTGTATATAGCTTGTAAGCCCACACGAACAGGGCGATGCCGCCTGCGGCACTTAGGGCTGCAAGTATGTAGAAGTAGATGTGGAGGTGCTCGATGAAGTTGCGTGCGGTTTCGGGGTCAATGCTGTCGGCATGTTGGCTGAAGATGATGGAGCCGATAATGATGCAGATAGCGAAAATGAAGCCCACGAACTGCATGGCAACGTAGGTGATAATGATGTTGAACTTATACTTCAGAGCATTGCCCACTGCATAGATTCCCATTTCAAACAGCGCCATGCAAAGTGCGTACACCCATGATGAGGTTATTATGTTGTGAAGAATAGAATCGGGTTCCGGCTGATAAGTGGGGTCAACTGGTTGGCCACTCATGCTATAATCCATGAATGTGAATTGAGCGGTCATCTTATCGGGTATAGAGTAGAACACACTTGCAAACAACGACTGCACTCCATCGGTCGATTTGAATACAATGGCGCTGAGTGCGAGGTTGAGCAGGTCGGCCACAGCCACACTTACGACGGTCACCGCCAAACAGCCGCCAAGACATACAGTAAGGTGCCACAGATATTTCTCGAGGTTGGTAGCGGGTAGGGTCAGGTGAGTGATTCGCCCTTGCTTGTTGCGCAGCGGATGGAGCGTGCATCCTGCCATGACTTGAAACGCAATGATGATAATTGACACCGTAAATATGGCCGTCATGGTGAGGTCGTTGTAGGTGGTCTGCTCTGCACCTATCGAGAATGTGAGCCAACGCATCATGAACGAGATGAGAACCAATCCCACGATGGTGGCAAGGAGCACGAGTGCCAGGTTGCGATAGAACGAGCGGTTGATGGTGAGGTCGAATTTGGCATAGTGGCCAAAGCGGACATTGTCGAAGTTATTCATTACGGAGTCCTCCTTTCCTTTCTTCTAATAAACGGTTAAACACATCCTCAAGGTTGATGACATCGTTGTCGCCAAAGAGCTGATCCATACGGGTGTTGAGCAGCACGCAGTTGCGCTCAATCATCGTCACGTGGTCGAGCAGCAACTCTACGTCGCGCACCTGGTGGGTGGAGATGATCACTATCTGGTCGTCGTCGGTCGAGCTGGCCACAATCTTGCGGAACTGCGACTTCGATGGTATGTCGAGTCCGTTGGTCGGTTCGTCCATCACGAGCAGGTGGGTGCGTGCAGCCAGTGCGATGCTCATATACACCTTCTTCTTCTGTCCCATCGACAGCGCACCGAGGTTTATCTCGTGTGGCATCTCGAATGCATCAAGGCAGCTGTACATGAGGTCGGAGTCGAAACGTGGATAGAACGGGCGCATCACTTCGATGTATTTCTCGAGTATGATGGCCGGTAGGTTATACTCCTCGGGTACGATAAACATGTCGTTGAGCAGTTCGGGCCGACGTGTTGTAGTGTCAAGACCCTTGTAGGTCACTTGACCCGACTGAGGATGCAGCAAGCCCATGATGAGGTAGAGCAGTGTCGATTTGCCTGTGCCGTTCTTACCCAGCAATCCGTAGATACCGCCCTCTGTGTAGTCTAGCGAGAAGTGGTCCAACACTGCGAACCCCTTCTTGTAGCCGAATGTAATGTCTTTGATTTGTAGCATAATGTTATAATGTTTTGTAGTTGTTGCCTGTTTCTATTTTTGTTTTTCACATGATGTAAAAAAATCATCACCATCTAATAGATTCTATCATTGCGTTTCGTGATGTGTCTGACAGTGTGAGCCGTTGCATCCACTCGTGATTTTTTTATATAAACACCTTGATGCAGTTGTTTTGCATGGAGATATAGTGTTCTACCCTACTAATACACCGCAAAGGTACGACACTTCTCCGAACTCACCAAACATATTCCGCATTTTAACACTTTTTTAACATTTAGCACATAGTCAGCCATCTGCTGATATGTGGATTTTATCGTTATCGTTTTGAGGTCTGAATTTATTCGAGCTGCAGTGTGATGCAACGCCACGACAACGCACTTTCCAAGTCGCAACCACACATACGTTTTTCCGACGTACATGCACATACTGCGTTCATTGCACACTTATTTCAGTGTTTTTACTCCTGCAACATTATTTTTGCGGCACTGGGAACTCATGATTTAGATTTTTTTCGTAAATTTGTGGCGCAACTAATTCTTAACTTTTTATGAAACTTCCTAATATAATCAAGGCATTAGCCATCGCTGTCCTGATACCAGTCACGATGTATGGACAGACAGGTCAAGGAAACTTCACCATGCTGATATCGGCCGTGACCAGTGCTGAGAACTATCTCGCAGGACTCAATACAGACAACTATCCCCCATCGGCCATCGCCGAATATCAAGATGCCATCAATATAGCCAACGACTTGATAGCGATAGGCACAGCCAGCCAATCGACCATCAACTCGTGCCGTACCGCCCTGTCCACAGCCCGCACCAAACTCAACGCCACACGCGGCAAGACATTCGACACAAGCGGTGTAACAATAGGATATGACACCAACCGCGGATTCCACCATCCAGGCGGACTCCATACCGAAGCCGATTTCATACGCATTCGCCAGCAACTGGCCGACGGCAATGAAAAGGTGACTGCAGCCTACAATGTACTGAAAAAAGCAGAATACTCGCAAGCCACATGCGCAACATGGCCCACCGAATACATAGTGCGCGGAGGTACCGGCGAGAACTACATCAACGCTGCACGCGGTGCCACCATTGCTTATCAGAATGCACTGAGATGGCGTATCGACGGTACAAAAACCAATGCAGACAACGCAGTGAAGACTCTCATGGCATGGGCCAATACGACAAAAGGAGTGACAGGCACCAGCGACCAATGTCTGGCGTACGGACTATATGGCTATGAATTTGCACAAGCAGCCGAACTCATGCGCGACTACGAAGGATGGAGCCGCGATGAATTCAAACAATTCCAGCGGTGGATGCTCGACGTGTGGTATCCAGGCTGTATCGGATTCCTCAGAGTACGCAACGGAACATGGGAAAACTCAGGCAAATGGTGGCAGGCACCAGGGCACTACTGGTCAAACTGGGGACTGTGTAACGCATTGGCCGTATTAAGCATAGGCGTACTATGCGACGACGTATTCATATACAACCAAGGACTGTCGTTCATCAAATATGACCAAGTAGGAACCTTCACCGACCCGCGCACTGCCGACCCGATACTCAATGACGGACTCACCGAATTCTGGGGAAACCTCATCGTTACAACAACACAGTCGCCACTCGAAACCGGAGCCTACGGCAAACTGGGACAGATGAACGAAAGCGGACGCGACACCGGACACGCTTCGATGGCAGCAGGACTGGCTGTCGATGTTGCACACCAGATATATAACCAAGGCGATGACCTCTTCGCATTCATGGACCACCGGTTGGCAGCAGGCATTGAGTACATAGCAGCACAGACACAAAGCGTGGCAAACCTGCCATGGACCAACTACCACTACGCCAACAACGCATACTACTACTCCGACTCGCGCGCATGGCTCATGACCGGACCTGCACTCGGAGCACAGATGCGGCCATACTGGGGTACCGTTATCGGACACTACGAAGGAGTGAAAGGTGTCAGTATGCCTTTTTCGCACCGTGCATACGAAGAAATGGGGATAGACTGGGGCGGACAAGGAGGCACCAGCGGCGGATACGACCACCTCGGATACTCTGTACTAATGAACACACGCGATGGAATCGCTCCGGCCGACAAAGTGCCTACTGAGCTATCGGGCAAAATGAAATACGGCAATCAAACAGTCAAAGGCAACGAGCTGGGCGGACTGAAAAACACATATCAATATATAGCCAACCAAGGACTGTCTGCAGGAACCGAGGTAACACTGATGCCACAACTGCCCGCAGGCGAAGAAGACACAGGACTCTGGCTATGGGACGACGGACAGACCACACGCGACATATCCGTAAGTGCATATGAAAGCCACATATACAGGGTGACATACACCAACGCCAACGGAATAAAAAGTGAACAGGCATTCACTATTGCAGTGCAAGGTGACTGCCAGGCAAGCCAAGTAATACCATACATCAACGGAACACAAACACTCAACGCCGACATAGAATACGGCAGCGAGGTGACACTGAACTGCAACTGCCCGAGCGGATGGGGCACAATACTGTGGGACAACGGACAGACCGACTACACAATAACCATACCTGCAATCACAACATCGCGCGACGTGAGAGCCATATTCACCAACCAGGGTGGGCGGCAGACTATGGTCACATTCCATCTCAACGTTCACAAACTCATGCCAAGCATTAAAGCAGGCAACAAACTGAATGAAGGAATAGACAAGACAACCATCAAAGAAAACACCGACGTAACACTCTATGTCAAACCAGCAACCCTGCTCGAAGGAGGCAAATACCTCTGGACCACCGACGGTAACGCAGTGGGCGATAGTTCTGCACTGGAACTTGCAGCCATGAGCCAAAGTACATTCCCAACAATCACCTACTACACGAACGACACGACAATAGCCACACTGCAATTCGAGCTGCTCGTATATCCCCGCAGCGACATACTAATCGATGAAGACGACTACCTGATACGTCACAGAACTACCGGCACCTACCTCACCAATACCGCTGGAGCCGATGCATCACCATCGCTCCGCACAGCCCTCACCGACAACGAGGGTACCCCCTCTCTCAGCCAAATATGGCACATAAGCCGCACCACAAATGCACGATACGACATCATGTCGGCATCCGACAGCCTATATCTCAACGCTGCCGGACAACTCATTGCACGAACCTTCAGGCCACAACGCATCACAATGGCAACAGGAACCGACTTCGTGCAGTTCTACAACACATCAAACACCTATTGGGTAGCAAATGACGACGGAACCATCACATTCGGTGGCACCGACCAGCTCAGCGACTTCCCGTTCCAACTAATCAAAGCAGGAAAAGCCACCGGTATCGACATGACACAAAACGCCACACCCGCAACATACGACTCAATCTACAACATCACAGGGCTTCGTACCAATCATCTGCAACGGGGATTGAACATTGTGAATGGAGAAAAAATACTAATCAAATGATATTTACTGCTGATATACACAAAAAATGTAGAACCTCACACTTTCTTTATAAAATAAATTTGTATATTTGCAACCGAGATTGCAAATATACATCTGATTGTATTTCTTGGGCAACCGAGATTGCAAAGCGGTGTAAACAGATAGATTAAAACGCCATATAATCAAAACCAAACAGACCACTACGATTAAATACAACTGTTACTAAATCTGAAACAACAAATTACTAAATCTGAAACAACAGTTACTAAAACTGAAACAACAGTTATCAAACCAAAAAACAACAAAGCCTATGAACCGAAAAATTACACTCTTTGGTTCGATGCTGACCCTGGCACTCGGAATGAGTGCACAAGGGTGGGTTGAACCTACAATCAGTCCGAGCGACTACGCTGAACTGAAGTTGTCGTCTGCCACACCTGGCGACACGACGCTCTATTACCTCTACAACATCGACGGTGGGGCATTCCTCACCAACCGTGTATGCAGCAGCCACTCACAGTGGAGTACACATGCTGCAATCAACCAGGCAGGCAACACCATCATGGTAACACCTTACGAAATAGAAGGTGAAGAATGGGATGGGGTTACAGTAAGCATTTGGAACATCTACAACAACACATGGTACCAACTATTTGCATCATCAGTATCCAATGCATTTGTTGACTACCAAACCGACGGATTCCCCCTCTGGACAATAGAGAAGACCGAAGGCAACATCTACAAGATAGCAGTTGCCGACTCTAACACTGGACTTGAATCGGAAATGCAGACCCTCATCGGGAAGTCTTACATGGGATTTGACATGTATGACGACGATTTTGTATCCAACGGTGTGAAACCTATCACGCCTATGATTGACCTCAGCGAAGAAAGAGACGGGGCATGTGTGAGCTGGGCCTTCATTCCCGAAAGCATATACAAGGAATATCTGCCGAAGATGCAGGCGTACATAGCGGCCATCGACTTGGATGAATTCATCAAACAAACCAATGCCGACTATCCGGAAGTATCGACAGCCGATGCTGAAGCCGTATATAACAACACAGCATCGACCGAAAGCGAACTGAAAGACGCCAAAGCAAAACTGCAAGCCGACATCTACACATACCGAGTTGCATCTACACTGGCTGGTGCCACCAACGACGCCCCGAAGGATGCCACACCACTTATGACCAACTCCAACTTCGACAGCGGTAATGCCGATGGGTGGACTGTCAACATCGGTTCGGCAAATGCCAGCGGATATCAAGGCGATTCATACACCAACGGCGATGTTACAATCGACAAGTTCATACAGGCCTGGCGTCCTACATACAATGTTGACAGCAATCACCTGGGCGATGGTAAGATGTCAACCACTATCACCGGCCTGCCTGCAGGTAAGTATAAAGTGGGTTGCGATGCAATAGCTGTATTCCAGAAAGACGGAGCGCCGATGGTAACCGGCGTAACGTTCTTTGTAAGAAACGGCAACGAGGTCGATATGAAACTCGAAATCGCAACCGAAAATCAAAAGCCATGCCATTATGAAATCACATTTGCCATGTCGGAACCAGGCGATGTGGAACTTGGCATCCGCACCACATCTACAACGGCAAGCTGGGTGGCAGGCGACAACTTCACCATCTACTACTACGGTGAAGTGACTGAGGACCCTAACAAGGTAATCCTCGACGGACTGGCCGACCGCTATACTGCCGAGTTCCCTGAGATAGACGATGTGAAGGCCAACAAGGATGTGAAGCAGGCATTTACCGACGAAATAGCCAAAGCACGAGGCATCGCAGAAGGATATGAAGAGGAAATAAAGGCCCTGACTGCTGCCTATGATGCGCTGAAAGCATCGATTGACGACTACAAACTGCTCAGGACGGCCCTCGATGAGTGCGACGAGTTTATGGAAAACCTCACAGAGACGTTCCCTGAACTGGCCGACAAACTGGGCGATTTCAAGATGGACATGGAGGGTGAATACGACGACGAGACTGCCACAAGCGAATACTGCAAGGGAGCATCGAAGATGGTGTACGACAAGATCCTGTCAGAGATTGCAGAAAACCAAAAGCAAGGTGATGAAATCACGGCAATAGTGTTTAACCCTAACTTCTCTAAGGGCAATGACGGGTGGACCTGGAATCCCAAGAACGCAGCCGACGTGAAAGCTGCATCTACAGGCAACCCCGTAGTAACTGCATACCACACCACATACGACTGCTTCCAGACTATCGAAGGTCTGAAGCCGGGCATCTACAAGCTCACAGTACAGGGATATTACCGCACTGCAAGCGAAAGCACTGCATACAGTGAATACGTGGCTGGCAACTCGACCGAGATTTGTGCCGAAGTATATGTCAACAACATCGCAGCAAAACTGATGAACGCATTCGACAACTATACCACAACAACCCTCGGTTCAGGCTCGTACGAGTTTGAAACAGGCAAGTGGGTTCCGGCCGGCTCGACCGACATCGCAAACGTGTTCCGCAACGAGCCCGACTTGTATGTAAACACGGTATATGGATATGTGCTTGACGACGGGAAACTCACACTCGGCGTACGCGAAACATCTGCTCCGCGCGATGCATGCTACTCCACATTCGACAACTTCCACCTCTACTACGCTGGTGTTGACCCTGAAGCCGTCGCAATGGTGGTTGATAAGCTGCAGGAAGAGGCCGATGCACTCGACGACGCTGTTATGTCGGCAGAAGCACGCAACAATATGGACAATGCAGTGAAAGCCGTAAAGGAAGCCGGCGAAGACAATATCATGGCTGCGATAGGCAATTTCTTCAGTGCAGTGGAAGCATCAAAGGCATCTGTTATAGTACACGAAGGACTCGCACAAGCGTATGATGCACTGGAACAAGCCGTGTTTGACTATTCTGACGCTCCGTCCGACAAGCTTGCCGAACTGAAAGCAGTGGTCGAAGAGGTGGAAACCGCCATGCAGACAGGCTGTGAGACCGACGCTGCCTGCGAAGAACTCATCAGCCGTGCCGGAAAGGCTATCACTGCACTCAAGCTGCCTGACGGCATTGCATCGGCCGACAACCCTATCGACTACTCTTGCCTGCTAATCAACCCCGACCTCGACCAGGACAGCGGAAACAGCAACAAAAACGTGCCGGGATGGGACCGTGGTTCGTGCAACGGATATAAGCAAAATACATTCAGCGCATTCGGCGGTGAGTCCCACTTATATCAGACTGTCTCCGGTCTGCCGGCAGGGAAATATATCATTGAAGCACAAGGTGCATACCGTGCAGGTGACCCGGCAGGGGATGCAAGCCGCTATGCAGCAAATCCGGAGGGCGACCGCAATGCGTGGGTATTCGGAACTACCTCAGACACGACAGTCATTGGATATCTGCACCGCAACTCGGAATATGCACTTGAAGAGAATCTGGGAGGCTCGGGCTCTCAGACTGTCACACTGAATGGTCAGACCCTGTACGTACCTTACAACACCAACGCATACGTAGCCTGGTTCAACGCAGGTTACTATATCACTCAAATTGAAATCGAGGTACCAGAAGACGGAATCCTCAAACTCGGTATCGACAAGCCTTATACTGTGACCAACGACTACATCAACATCAACTACGTTCACCTCATCTATCTCGGACCGGTAGAGTCAGATGCAATCAGCAACGTAGCAACCGATGCAGCCGTAAAGGGTGTTTACAATATTGCAGGCCAGAAGTTGAACAACCTGCAACCAGGTATCAACATCGTCGATGGCAAAAGAGTGCTGGTTAAGTAAAGACGAGTTACGTTGAACCGACAGGCGTCTTACAATAACCCGGAATATTGATTATTATAAAACACTTAAGTCGTGCAGGGCGCAATGCTCTGCACGACTTTTTTTAACCCAAATCGGTCATTAGACTGTTTTGCACTTTGAAAACTTTGGATTTCATCCGACCTTTTCTTTGCCTCGGCATAGCCCAAGC
>CALGGJ010000121.1 GCA_937915745.1 uncultured Prevotellaceae bacterium
CGGATGAAATCCAAAGTTTTCAAAGCGCGAAACAGTCTAATGACCGATTTGGGGTTAATGGTCTGAGCCGACTAAAGACATAAAAGCCTTGCAGAATTTGTTGCAAGGCTTTTTTTGATGTAGGCATATTTGGTAGCTGAGAGTGCGCGGTCGTGGGACTTAGAGTGCGCAGTCGTAGGACTTAGAGTGCGCAGTCGTGGGACTTAGAGTGCGCAGTCGTGGGACTTAGAGTGCGCAGTCGTGGGACTGAGAGTGCGCGGTCGTGGGACTGAGAGTGCGCGGTCGTAGGACTTAGAGTGCGCAGTCATAAAGGGGAACGAGACAAGTATGCCGTTCCTCCCCCTTTCTGTTACCTGAATGCCAGCTGTGCGAAATTATACAGTCCGTACTTCCACACCACGAAATCGTGTTGCCCCTCGGGATACTGTATGAGGGTGCATGGCACTCCGTTTTTGTCGCAGAAAGCCTTGAGCCGCGAACTGTTGAACATAAGTCCGTCGCGGCTGCCGCATACCATCCACAGCAGTTTGTTGGCTTTCACAGCGGCATCGATGTCGGGTATGAGCTGCTCGGGCTGGCGGGTGTTGGGTGCCGACGAGAATCCGCCTACATACGCAAACGTGTCGAGATGGCCCAGACCGAAATTGAGCGACTGCCCGCCACCCATCGACAGGCCTGCAACGGCACGGTGGGCGGCATCGGTATAGGTGGAGTACCGACCCTCGACAAAGGGTATGAGGTCGTCTATAAGGTCGTGTTCAAACCGTTCGAATCCCTGCACCTTCTCGGGACTGTAGATATTTCCCTCGGGCCTGTCGTCGGGCAAGGCACGGCCATTGGGCATTACTATAATCATGGGCACGGCCTGCTGCCGGGCATACAGGTTGTCCATGATGATGTTGGGGACACCCTGCATCCACTCCCTGTGGTCGCCTCCGATACCGTGCAGGAGGTAGAGCACAGGATATTTCTTGCTCTTGTCATAATGTGGAGGCAGGTAGATGGTTGCCTTGCGGGTGGTTCCCACCGTGGCGGATTTGTATTCCACCTCTTCAATCCTGCCCTTCGCCACGTCGGCCTGCTCCTTGTCGAACCCCTCGGGAGCTGCTACATAAGTGTCGAACGTAACCTCGGGCTGAGGAATACCGCCAAACATGCCACCGCCCGTCTGAGCGTGTAACGCAGCAAACGACAGGGCCAACAGTGCTGATAGATAATTTCGTTTCATCCTGGTTTTGGTTTTAATGGGTTTTTGAAATATTTTTTGAATAATTGTTGTTACATATGTGTTGATTTGGGTACAAAGGTAAGACATTTGGACGATACAGCCAAAAAAAATCGCAGGAACTTGACACTAATCACAAAGTAAATTTGGCTGACAGCGTTTTTTTCGCTACATTTGCGGTCGGAAGGCGGAGACAAATGAAATAACCCCCTTTTCCACCCCCACGATGAACAACTTCATCTTTCACAGCCCCACCGAATTTGTATTCGGACGCAACACCGAACAGCACACGGGCCGCCTGGCACGGCAATACGGTGCACGCCGCGCACTCGTGGCCAGTGGCGGCGTAAGCGCGCGGCGCAGCGGACTGCTGGCACGTGTGTGTGAGTCGCTCACCGAGGCCGGCATCACAGTATGCCAACTGCACGGCATAAAACCCAACCCAACCGACACCAAGGTGTATGAGGGTATCGACATCGCACGCACACAGCAATGCGACTTCATTCTGGCCATAGGAGGCGGAAGCGTTATCGACACGGCAAAAGCCATTGCGGCAGGAGTGCCGTACGAGGGCGACTTCTGGGATTTCTTCAGCTCAAAAGCCACGGTCGGTATGGCACTGCCGGTGGGAGTGGTGCTCACCATACCCGCATCGGGCAGTGAGGCATCGGGCAACTCGGTGATAACACGCACCGACGGACTGCACAAACTATCGCTGCGCACACAATACTGGCTCAGACCCAAGTTTGCCGTCATGAACCCCGAACTCACATTCACACTGCCGCCATACCAGACGGCATGTGGAATAGCCGACATGATGGTGCACGTCATGGAACGATACTTCTCGAACACCACGGGATGCGAACTCACCGACCGCCTCTGCGAAGCCACACTCAAGGCCATCATCGACGAAGCACCCAAAGTAATGAACAACCCAGGCGACTACGACGCACGAGCCAACATAATGTGGGCCGGAACCATTGCACACAACGGAATATGCGGCACGGGCCGCGATGAAGACTGGGCCTGCCACTTCATGGAACACGAACTGAGCGCCATATACGACGTCGCACACGGAGCCGGACTCACAGCAATAGTACCTGCATGGCTCACATGGATGCAGGCACACAACATAGACAAGGTGGAACAGATGGCACGCAGAGTGATGGGAGTGACACCGGCCGACGTAGAAGGCGCGGCACCCGGAGCCAAGCCACGACTCGTGGCACTCGAAGGGATACGACGGCTCGTCAACCTGTGGCAATCCCTGGGACTGCCCACAAACATCACACAACTCGGAATTCCAGAACCCGACATCGACACCCTCGTATGCAAACTGCACGAAAACAAGGGACCGACCGTAGGTGCATACGTAAAACTTGACCACACGATGACACGCCAGATATACCAATCAGCCATAAACTACCAACCACAATGAAAGTACTGCTTATAAACGGAAGCCCGCACCGCAATGGCAACACCCACACCGCACTCGACGAAATTGCGAGACAACTGTCAACACACGACATCGAAACCGAAATACACTGGATCGGAGCACAACCCGTGCGTGGATGCATAGCCTGCGGCAAATGCCGGCAAAACGGCAACGGACGATGCATATTCGACGACGATATATGCAACACTACCATTGAGAAAATAAACGGGGCCGACGCACTCATCGTCGCCTCACCCGTATATTACGGCACACCCACAGGCCCAATCCTCGCCCTCATACACCGATGCTTCTTTGCAGGAGCCAGGGTCGGAGGCAAACCCGCAGCAGCCGTTACAGTATGCCGGCGAGGCGGAGCAACAGCCGCATTCCAGACACTGCAGATGCCATTCCAAATGATGAACATGCCAATCGTCACATCACAATACTGGAACATAGCATACGGACGCGAACCCGGACAGGCAGCACAAGACACCGAAGGAATGCAGACCATGCGCACACTGGCTGACAACATGGCATGGATGCTCAAATCGATAAGACAAGGCAACATCACACCACCGGAAAGAGAACCATGGCAACCAATGCATTTCATAAGATGACCGACAGATTAACTGCCATTACACAATTAACACATTATACACACTAATATTATATATATATCATGGAAATAAAAACTGTAGGGATAGCGTCAGACCACGCTGCATTCCCACTCAAACAATTCGTAAAAAAATACCTTGACGAGAAAGGATACGCCTACAAAGACTACGGCACCTATACCCAGGACAGCTGCAACTATGCAACCTACGGACACGCACTGGCCACCGCAATCGAATCGGGAGAGGTATATCCCGGAATAGCCATGTGTGGCAGCGGCGAGGGGATATCGATGACACTCAACAAGCACCAGGGCATACGTGCCGGACTCGTGTGGCTTCCGGAGATAGCACACCTCATACGCGAACACAACAACGCCAACGTCATCGTCTTTCCGGGACGATTCATCGACGAGGAGACATGCCGCGAGTGTCTCGACCAGTTCTTCACAACCGAATTTGCAGGCGGACGCCACCAACAACGCATCGACGACATACCAGTGAAACAACCCACCACACTATGACCATAGCACAAGACCTGATGACACTGATTGACGCATCGCCCGTCAATTTCATGGCTGCACAATATGTAGAGCAAAGCCTCCAAAAAACAGGATTCAAAGAACTGAAAGCCGAAGATGCATTCCCTGCCTTCAAGCCAGGCGACCAATTCTACGTGACAAAAAACGGAACTGCGGTATTTGCATTCAGAATAGGCAAACGACCGATGGAAGAGGCCGGATTCAAACTTATATGCGCACACAGCGACTCACCCGGATTCCGCATCAAACCACAAGCCGAGATAAAGTGTGAAGGCAAACTCGTCAAACTCAACACCGAAGTGTATGGAGGACCTATACTCTACACATGGTTCGACCGCCCCCTGAGCGTTGCCGGACGAGTCATGACACGCAGCAATAACCCCCTCCACCCTACTGTACGGCGCATGAAGACAGACCGTCCCATACTAATCATACCACACCTTGCAATACACTTCAACCGAAGTGTAAACGACGGCAACCCACTGAGTAAACAACGCGACATGCTGCCAGTGCTCGGATTCATAAACAACGAACTCGAAGCCGGCAACATGCTGCTCAACATAATCAGCCAAACACTGGGCTGCCCAACAGACGAAATACTCGATTTCGACCTCTCGCTCTACGACACACAACCAGCCACACAGGTAGGCATGAACTCTGAATTCATAAGCAGCGGACGCCTCGACGACCTCGCAATGGTACACGCAGGACTCCATGCACTCACACACACCGCCACAACCGACATGACACAAGTGCTCGCCATATTCGACAACGAAGAAACCGGAAGCGGAACAAAACAAGGAGCTGCATCACCCGTGCTGCGCAACATCATTGAGCGCATCTGCAATCAACGACCGACACCCGACGCTTTCTATCGTGCCATCGAACACTCATTCATGATAAGTGCAGATATGGCTCATGCACTGCACCCCAACTACACCGACAAACACGACCCCACCAATCACCCGCTGATGGGAGGCGGACCGGTAATCAAGATAAATGCCAACCAAAAATATGTAACAGATGCCGACAGTGCAGCCGTATTTGCCGAGATATGCAAAAAAGCAGGCGTCCCGTGCCAATACTTCGTCAACCACAGCGACTCGGCCGGAGGAAGCACGCTCGGCAACATCCTCACCTCGCAAATGCCTATGCGAGGTGTAGATATGGGCAACCCCATGTGGGCAATGCACAGCGTGCGAGAAACGATATGCACTGCCGACCAGGAATATACGTGCAAGGCCTTCACCGAGTTCTACAACACCGACTGACCGCCTTGCCTATGTAAGACCCGTTTAACCCAAATCGGTCATTAGCGTTTTAGGTTTAACTACGCCCATGAAGTCAGAAATCGAGTAGGAGGTAAACGCTAATCATAGGCGTTTATCTCCTACTTTCACGTTT
>CALGGJ010000122.1 GCA_937915745.1 uncultured Prevotellaceae bacterium
GAACCACCAAAAAGCAAGTCCGAAGTGTTAAAATCTAAAAGTAGTTGATATACAGAGGTTTATCTCTGTGTGTTTTTCATTGTTTGTGGTTGTTTAGAGGTCTCTAAATACATTTCAAAAATGCTTGACTACCTATGCTTGTTACGCTATTAGGTATTGTGATTGCAGAAAGACCTGTACATCTTTGAAAAGCTTTTTCACCAATGGAGGTTACACCTTCTGGAATAACGAATTCTGTTATTTCAATTCCATCATTGTCTATTAATTTAATGGATCCAGAACGAAATGCTCCAATAATATCATTATTACAGAATTCGAAATTATCCTTTACCGTAACCACTACGACATTCAAATTGTAACAACCATAAAAGGCATTGGGTTCTATTTGCGTCACGGCTTTTCCTATTGTGACAGAGCTTATGTTAGAGCAATTATAAAAGGCGCTGCTTCCTATTTGCGTCACGGCATTACCAATCGTGACAGAGTTTATGTTGGAACAATTATAGAAGGCATTGCTTCTGATTGCTCTCACTGGACAACCATTGACCTCATCAGGAATAACTATATCTGCGCTTAGTTCGTCGGAGTGTCCTGTAACCGAATAATAAAAAAAGTTACCATCGTCTGATTGTATTAATGTATATGAAATTCCTTGTTCGTCAGTAACATTCCTTATACTCTCGATATACTCTGTGTCATAGTAATTTCTGACGGCCGAACTCTCTTTTCCATCTGCAATAGCAATGGCACGGATAATTGGATTTGTGCTATAAGAGATTGGAGATGTATAGCGAATTGCATTCTCATCAGGTAAGGAACCATCGATTGTATAATAGATGGTAGCTCCCTCGGTCTTGCATGACATGGTAAGGAGGTCGTTGTCGAGAGTGAATACAGGTGCATAACATCTATCTGTTCTGTCTGTATATAATATATCACCTGTGATTTCGGAGAAGTCCTTCCAATACTCTGCGTCTTTATATGCATCTACATCTGACACAACAACATGAAGTGTCGCATCTGTCCGGCCTTGAAATGTTGTCGAGCCGATATTTGGTGGAGTAGAAGCCAAACAAGAAATAGTAGCGCTATTCTCTTGATTTGTTATAAATGCATCTGCATCTATGTATGCCACCGTGCTCGGAAGACGGATTTCCCTCAGTTGGTACGCATATCCAAAGGCTGATTGACCAATGGTTTCAAGTCCTTCGTTGAATTCCACTTCCTCAAGATAATAGTTATCATAGAAAGCATGATACTTTATTGTTTTGACTGTCCCTGGAATGATATACTTCCTTGTAAAGTTATCGGAACGATAACGTCCTGAAAAAGCATCACGGCCGATACTTACTATGGTATAGGTCTTCTCGTCGTATGTGACAGTTTCTGGAATCGCGATTTCTTCCTTTATCTCGCCTCCAGTCACTTCCACCTCGCCTGGCGATTCGTCTGTCGGTTGTGTTATGACATTATACGAAATCCCATCGACGTCGAACGACTGGCCATGAGCTGCAACCACGCAGAAGATTGTAGCCAGCAGCATTGTGTACATTCTTTTTATCATAGATAAAATTTTATTGCGAAACACCCGCCATCGGGCGTCTCAAGTTAATAATTTTGTTGTTTCCCATTGTTAATTTTTTGTTTTCTTTTATTACTGACGTTTTGTTCTTTGCATCTCCTTGTGTTCTCCTTTCTTTTTTTATTTTAGTACCTATTTTATATTTGTTTTATTATTGAGGCATGATATACTCTACAGGACGCAACTTTACGTCACCAGTCTTTCTCAGGATGATATACCTGATATCAACGTAGGAAACAAAGTTATAAACCGACGTTCCACATCTCGTCCAATAATTTAATTTACAGATTATTCAGTACGCAATTAGGCATAAAAGAAAGGTGTGAGCCTGAAATGCCCATTCTCAACTTGAAGGTCCTAGACTTACCTGCGTAAAAAGAATGAAGTAATGGCTCACACCCCTGACGTATATGGATACAGCATGGGCTGTAAACTCATATTACAATCAGAGGAGAGCGGTAACGTTCTTTCTTTTACGCGGATAGCACAAGGTCTCCGGGATAACGATTTCCTAAATTGCGAATTGTCTAGGTTCTCAAGTTGGAAATAAAGCGTACACGCTTCCTAATATGTCTGTCGGATACAGGCCGACCCCCGACGCTTCATACATCCTGACAAACGGACGCACTACACGATTTGGCTGCAAAGATAAGCATAATCTATGGTTTGGCAATATCTAAATGGCAAAAAAACGTCCGTGAAACAGTTTTTTGATGCAGATTACACAAAAACTGAAGCACAGACTGAAAGTGTAGGAAAGTAGAAGGGAATGGAAGGGAATGGAAAGGAACGTTTTCGTTAAGCCAAATGACCAAAGGGAGCTTGCTCACTTTGGCATGGCGAGAAAACGAAGACCGAAGGTCAAGTTAAAAGGATAGGAAGGGACGTTACTTATAGGGTGTTTACAAAACATTCGTTCCTTTAACTTCTCTTTAACTACCCTTTAACTCCCCTTCAGAGCCTAATATCGGATACACTCCTGCGCTTCGCTCCGTCGGTATGACAGGTGGCGGAGGTCGCTGGATACACTCCTACGCTCCGCTCCGTCGGTATGACAGGTGGCGGACATGCCTATATAGGCTTGGTGTCACGTCAATATACGTACAGCCCCGAGGCTGTATATCTTCGCCGTCGTGCGTATATACGCGGTGCCGGTTATGTAGGTTTGGACACGCAGGCGACGACGGTGGCAAGATAAGACAGGATGACGACGGCTGTGGCGGCAGCGGAGCCGGCGGGCAGCAGGTGTGTGTAGTCGAGTGCGGCCACAACCTGACTTAATACTATCAGCGGGGGTATGGATGGCAGACACCGGTGAAGGAGTGCGACGTGTGCCTCGACGGTGTCGGCCAGGCTGACGAAACGTCCCGACGACAGTGCAAACACATTGCTCACGACGACGACTGCAAGACACAACATGCCGTACCATCCGCGGACGAGCGGCGAATGGGTTATGGTGCCCAGCGGACTGAGAAGCACGCCTGCGGGTGGCAGCAGGAGGCAGAGTAGTACCACACCCTCTACGAGCAGTACGAGGAGGGCAAGCGAGAGTGCCCGCTTCTGTTTCAGGGTGGCCTGACTGCTCATGCTATGCAATATGCCCGACTGTGTGACGATGCCGACCGTGATGATGCCGAGCAGGAGTTCGGCCCAGGGTGCAGCCGAGATATTGGACACGAAATGCGAAAACGCCCAACGGAGGCCGTCGGCACTGCAGAGTGTCCGTGCCTCACCGCCATGGGTGCTGATTATCCAACTGCAGAGGGCCACGGCAACATGCAGCAGGAAATATATAACCACGAGAATGCCTGCACGGTTCCCGGGACGGCCGGCGATGTAAGGGACACTCATTCTTCGTCGGCTTCAAGGTCGTCAACATCGAGTATCCGCAGTTCGAAGGCGCGGGTGATGAGCCTCGGCACATTGACACGTTCGCCCTCGCTGCCCGGGAAGAGCCGGCTGATGATTTCGGCCTGACGTTTTTCAAGGCTCTTGGTGCCGAAGGGCATTGAGCGCAGGTTGGCTATCATGTCTTTGGTGTAGCCCAGGGCAAGGTGGCGGAGGAAGATCTCGTCGTACTCGTCGATATCGTATTTCACAAATGCCTCCTGCCGCCGGTACTCGCTCAGCACCGACTGCCTGAACCGCCTCACTATCTTCTTCAGGATGGGCTGGTTGAACACATAATGCTTGCCGCTCAACACGCTCGCAACGTCGCCGGGAGTGAGCAGCTCGCCACTCTTGAGGATGATGCCGTCGGCTCCTGCATCGAGTGCATCGACCCACAGCTTTTCGTTGAGCACCTCGCCGGTGAATATAAGCACCTTGACGGGACGTTCCTGCTCGCGCACCTTGCGGCATATATCAACGCCTACAGTGGTGGAGCCGCCAAGCCCTAAATCGAGCAGGATGAGGTGGGGTGTGGTGCGCGACATGAGGTCCCAGAACTCTTCTTCCGTCTGTGCCGTACCTACGATGGTTGCCTCGGGTATTTCGTTGCGGAATATCTCGACGGTGCCTCGCAGTTCGAGCATCACGTCTTCTACAATAATTACATTAAATTTATCCATATACTATAAAATTTATGACGATAACAATATTACAGGTTTCGTATGCATAGGTTTCATGCTATGTTTTAGTTACATATCAGATACACTCCTGCGCTTCGCTCCGTCGGTATGAC
>CALGGJ010000123.1 GCA_937915745.1 uncultured Prevotellaceae bacterium
AAAACCTGCTCGAAAATAAACTTAAAATCATCTAAACGCTAACGGCCGATTTGGGATAAAGCAAAACTGGTATAAACACAAACCATTACTGTCCGCTAAACTTTGAAGACACACCTCATAGTTTAGCGGACAGCAATAATAAATAGAACGCACCTTAATTTATTATAAGGAAAGATATAGGAGCTTAATAGACCTTGAAGCCAATGATGCGCCGCACTTCGTTGAGTGTGGCTCGCGAACTCTCCCTCGCCTTCTCAGCTCCCATGCGTGCAATGCGGTCGAGACCATCCTGGTCGGACGAAATCTCTGCAATACGTTCGCGTATAGGAGCAAGAGTCTGGACTATATCCTCGGCCAGCTGCTTCTTCATGTCGCCATAGCGCAGGGTACAGTCGTTCCATTTCGAGTCGAAATAGTCGTAAGTATCTTTTGCCGAAACAATCTGCATGAGCGTGAAGAGGTTTTGTATCACTTCGGGCTTCCGGCTGTTGGGCTCTTGAGGCCCGTTGTCGGTTACAGCGCGCATCACTTTCTTGCGTATCGACTTCTCGTCTTCACACAGATATATGCAGTTGCCGTTGCTCTTGCCCATCTTGCCTGTACCGTCGAGTCCCGGCACCTTGACGGCATTCTCCCCGAAATAGTAGTTCTGTGGCTCGGGGAAGAACTCTACGCCATAGATGTTATTGAAACGACGTGCACATCGTCGGGCCATCTCCATGTTCTGCTCTTGGTCCTTACCTACAGGCACCTTGGCTGCGCGGTGTTGCAGTATGTCGGCTGCCATGAGTGTAGGGTAGGTGAGGAGTCCTGCATTCACATTGTCGGGTTGCTGGCGTGCCTTCTCCTTAAATGTGGTGACACGCTCCAGTTCGCCGAGGTAGCAGTTCATGTTGAGATAGAGATAGAGCTCGATGGTCTCTGGCACATCGCTTTGTATGTATATGGTGGCTTTCTCAGGGTCAATGCCGCAGGCAAGGTATTCGGCCAATATGGTGCGGGCACTATGTTGTATGTCTTCGGGCTTGGGGTGAGTGGTGAGTGAGTGCCAGTCGGCAATGAAGAAGTAGCAGTTGTACTGGTCTTGCATCTGTACGAAGCTGCGTGCTGCTCCGAAATAATTGCCCAAATGGAGGTTTCCCGTTGGGCGCATTCCGCTTAATACTGTTTCCATCTGTGTGTGTTTAGTTATTTCTGTTTGAATGTTATTCTTCGTTGTTATTGCTTGTGCTTGTTTGTTATCTGCTATGTCAGTCTGTCTCTTCCTGCATGTTTGAAAAGCTTCCATTTATTCTGGCCATCTGTTCGGGCACATTCTGCAGAGCTTCTTCGGCCAGTTGTGTGGCCTCATCGGTACGTCCCTGTTTCATGAGCAGTTGTCCGAGGTGTATGTATGCATCGGCATGGAACGGGTTGACGTTTATGATTTGCCGGTATATCTGTTCTGCCTCGTCGGTCCGTTGGGTAGCAACACAGCATTGTGCCTTGATGGTGAGTGCCTCGTCGTTGTCGGGCATGAGTGCAAGCACCTTGTCGGCATCGGTTTCGGCTTCTTGGTATTGTCCCATCTTGCCAAGTACTGCGGCTCTCAGCATGTATGCTTCATGAAGGTCGTCTTGCAGGCTGATGGCTATCGTAGCTTCGGCCACAGCTTGAATGAGGTCATCGTGTGCTTGGCTTATCTTGGCCAGGATGTGGTGCGGTTGAGCCAGGGTCGCGAAATGCCCGATGGCCTCTCTGCATGTTTCCTGTGCCTCTTCGTATTGCTCGCGCTGATATTGCAGTTCGGCAAGCGATATGGCGAATGCAGGATTGTCGGGTTGGAGGTTGATGAGGCGCTTGAGTTGGTCGATAGCGTTGTCTATATCGTCGTTGGCGAGGTAGGCATTGGCGAGGTGTTGACGTGTCTCGGCATCGTCGTGTATGTCGAGTGCATGGTTAAGACATGCTATGGCAAAGTCGGTCTGCCGCATGTGCAGTGCCTGTATGCTGTCGTATTTGAACATGTCGAAGTCGTTGCGCTGTTTCTCCTGTGCTTTCTCTTCGGGTGTGTCTTCTTTTCCTGTGAATAGTGTCTTAAAGAATCCCATGTTGTCTTTCGTTTGTCTTGATGTCAGGCGTTTCTTGCCTTTATGATTGTTGTGTCACGTTCTCATGATTTTGGTGCCGTCGGTTGTTATCTCTTCTTCTTCTATCATGGTGCGCAGCACTGTGTCGAAGTGAGCCCTGGTGTATGTGCCGGTTTGCAGTTCGTCGATTGTGCCGGTTTGCAGTTCGTCGATTGTGTGTGGTTGGTTGTCGGCTAATATGTTGAGTATGTGTTTGCGTATTTTGTCGAATGTCTCGGTAGTGAGTTGTTTGCGTTGCGCGATGCATACATCGCATTGTCTGCATGGTTTGGGGTCTTGTTCGCCGAAATACTTCAGGAGCATCTGGCTGCGGCATTGGTCGGTCTTGGTTGTGTAGTTCAACATGAGTTTTATTCGCCATGCGTAGTCGGCTTTGCGGTCGTCGTATATCTCGTGTCTCAGCACTATGTCGTCGGGTGGTATGCGTGGTGTGAGCATTTGCAGTGTAGGTGTGTTGCGTCGTGGTATGTAGTTGACGATGCCCTGTGCCTGCAGGTCTTTCAGTGTGTTGTATATTGTCTCGGGAGTGTATCCGGTGCGGTATGCGAGTGCGATTTCGTCTATTTCGGTGTAGTCGGCAAACAGCCCTGTGTATTGTCTCAGCAGTGTCTGCAGCAGTTTGTCTGCGCGTGTGTCGCCCGCTGTCAGGTGGTAGAGCTCGTCTTTTCGCAGTGTGATGCGCAGTCGCGACCTGAAGTTGTTTTCTTCCTGGTAGTTTATGTATCCGGCGTGTGTGAGTATGTTGAGTGCGCTGTTGGCTCTGGGTGGATAGTGGTGGAAGAAGGTGGCGAATTTCTCGATGCTGAAGTCGAACATGTGTCCGAGTCCTTCGCCCATTCCTATGGCCAGGAAGTGGCATGCGTCTTCGTATGTCTGGCGTATGTATTGTGGTTCGGGATATTTGTCGGCAATCCGCTGGTTCATGGTTTTGTTGTCGGTGGGGTTATATAGCAGTACGGCGTATGCTTTCTCCCCGTCGCGTCCGGCGCGTCCGGCCTCTTGGAAGTAGCTCTCTATTGAGTCGGGCAGGTTGTAGTGTATCACTATTCTCACGTCGGGTTTGTCTATTCCCATGCCGAATGCGTTGGTTGCCACCATCACTCTCACTTTTCCGTTTGTCCAGAGTTCTTGTCGGTGATTCTTTTCGGTTGGGTTGAGTCCGGCATGGTAGTTCTCGGCGGTAATTTGGTTTTTGTTGAGTGTCTGTGCTATTTCGGCGGTGAGTTTTCGGCTGCGGGTATATACTATTGCGCTTCCGTTTCCGTGCATTTTGCTCAGGATGTTGATTGTCTCGCGTGTCTTGTCGGCGGTTTGTCTGACGATGTACGCCAGGTTTTTCCGCTCGAAACTCATTGATATGACGTTGTTTTGTCCGAACTCGAGTTGTGTCTGTATGTCGCTGACCACTCGTGGTGTCGCTGTTGCCGTGAGTGCGAGCAGTGGCACGTGGTAGGGTATGATGTGTCGCAGTTGGGCTATCTTGAGGTATGATGGTCTGAAGTCGTAGCCCCATTGTGATACGCAGTGTGCCTCGTCAACGGTTATGAGGCATATGTGTGGTATGAGTCGCAGGTGGTCGCGGAACGTGGCCGATGCTATTCGCTCGGGCGATATGTATAGGAACTTGTATTTCCCGTATGTGCAGTTTGCGTAGGCCCGTTCCTGTTCGTCGCGGTTCATGCCCGAGTAGATGGCAGTGGCTTTTATTCCACGTTTTCTGAGCCATGCCACTTGGTCGCGCATGAGTGCAATGAGGGGTGTGATGACGATGTTGAGCCCCTCCATTGCGAGTGTGGGTATCTGGAAGCATATTGACTTGCCGCCGCCGGTAGGCATGAGTCCCAGGGTGTCGCGCTGGTTGCAGATGCTCTGTATGATTTCGGCTTGTATGCCACGGAATGAGTCGTAGCCCCAGTTATCTTTCAGTATCTGTAGGTATTCCTCGTTGTGCATCGTCGTTTTGTGCGTGGGTCTTTATGTCTTCGATGAGCAGTTGCACTTCGCCGCGTTTGTGTGTGTTTTCTTCTATGGTGTATGCAATGTCGAATGAACGTTTGGTCTTTATGTATCGTGCTTCCGAGCTTTGTCCGAATGCAATTCCGTTCATCACGTTGTTCGACTTGCTATCGACCAGTTCGAGTTTGATGTGTTCCTGGTCGCGGCCTACTACTTTGCTCGTTCCGTAGTCATATACCTGATGGGTGCAGAACACCGGTTTGGGGTTTTCGGGTCCGAATGGTCTCATGCGTTTCAGGTCGTTGTGCAGTTTGTTGGTAATTTCGCGGAAGCTTATTTCTGCGTCGATGTTGAGCGATGGTTTTATTTGTTCGGGCCTTATGTTGGCAGCCACGTATTGGTTGAATCGTTCGCGGAATGCACTTACGTTTTCCTCCTTCATCGAGAGTCCGGCTGCGTATGTGTGTCCGCCGAAGTTTTCGAGCAGGTCGCGGCAGCTTTCTATGGCTTTATATACGTCGAATCCGGTAACGCTGCGTGCCGAGCCTGTCACTTCGTCGCCCCACTTGGTGAGTACCACGGCCGGGCGGAAGTAGAGCTCGGTCAGTCGTGAGGCCACGATGCCTATCACACCCTTGTGCCAGTCTTCGCCCACAATCACAATCGCGCTCTCGTCCTGCATCTCGGGCAGTTGGCTCACCAGCCGGCTCGCCTCTTCGGTCATACGTTTGTCCAGTTCCTTGCGTTCCTCGTTGTATTGGTCTATCTGTCTGGCCAGCTTGATGGCCTGGTCGTAGTCGTGTTCTATGAGCAGGCGCACCGACTCCTTCCCGTTTTGTATCCGGCCCGAGGCATTGATGCGAGGTCCCATCTTGAATATGATGTCGGTCATGTGAATGTCTTTGTCGGTGAGTCCGCATACATCGATTATCGCCTTCAGTCCCGTACTCGGGCCAGTGTTCAGCTGTTTCATTCCGTGGTAGGCCAGAATTCGGTTCTCGCCCATGATTGGTACGATGTCGGCTGCTATGCTCACCACCACGAGGTCGAGCAGTGGCACGAGTGTGCTGAATGCGATGCCGTTGCTCAGGGCGAAGGCCTGCATCAGTTTGAACCCCACACCACATCCCGAAAGGTCCTTGTAGGGGTAGGTGGCTCCTTGCCGCTTGGCGTTGAGTATTGCCACGGCCGGAGGCAGGATGTCGTCGGGCACATGGTGGTCGCAGATGATGAAGTCGATGCCCTGGCTCTTGGCATATGCAATCTCCTCCACCGCCTTTATTCCGCAGTCGAGTATGATGATGAGTTTCACGTCGGTCTGCTTTGCGTAGTCGATTCCCTGGCGCGACACTCCGTACCCCTCTTCGTAACGGTCGGGGATGTAGTAGTCTATGTTTGAGTAGTATTGCCTGAGGAACCTATACACCAGTGCCACGGCGGTGACTCCATCCACGTCGTAGTCGCCGTAAATCATGATACGTTCTTTGCGTCCCATGGCCATGTTGAGTCGCTCGACTGCGAGGTCCATGTCGGTCATGAGGAACGGGTCGTGCAGGTCGTGCAGCTGCGGACGGAAGAAGCGTCGTGCCTCTTCCTCGGTGGTGATGCCGCGGCCCATGAGCAGTCGTGCCACAACCGAGCTGACATTCAACTTGCGTGCCAGCTCTGCTGCCGCCTCCTGTTCGGACGCAGTAGGTGGAGTATAGTTCCATTCGTAGTTCATGACTTTGCTCGTATCATTTCAGAGGCTTCATGTCCATATTCGGGCATTCAAAGGTAGTGATAAAATCTGATATATGCATCGTCATCGGCAAATAATATTATCAGCGACACTGTATTTAACAGTGTTTAACCCTGTTTGTATAGTCGGGGAGGGCAAAAGAGCATGGTGAAACCCTGTCTCGGAATCATTCCGGACTAGGCCCTTATGCACAATCTTGCACTGTCCCCTGGTGAATGCACCCGAAGCCTCCGGGCGTGTGGCTGGAATCGATACCCTGACTGTAACCGTGAATTCATTATTCACCCCGCCATTTCAGTCTGGGCATTATGATGGCAATTTTTCGCATATAACCAACTTATATACAGAGTATTAAGTAAGTATGCAAAATGATGAAATATGCCAAAATTCTACTGTATGTTCCCGACATTTAAGGCTTAAAATCAGCCCGTTTTTTATACTCCAAAACACCCTTTTTGGCGAAATTTTACTAAACACTTTTTAACAGTGAATTTACACTTTTTAAGACAACTTTTCGCCGATTGTTCATGTTCCGTAACCTCAAAATGTTGAGTGATGGCACACTATTTTTTCTTCCCTCCTTTCATTCTTCATGGGTATGTACCATGATTGAAGAAAGGGAAAGAAGAAAGATGGGATTGAAACCGTGTTTCAAGGTGTGTTCATCGCGAAATCAAAACGGGATTTGGTTCTTATGTATTGAAAACAGATACATTGATGCAGTCAACAATGTTAATCTTTGAAAAGAAAAGAAAGCTTGACACAGCTTTTGAAAGAAAAGCCGTAGAAAAATTGTACCTTTGCAGACTGATAAATCGGAATTTGGAACTATGACCTATAACGAATTATTACAGCAAAAAGAGTGGTGGCAGAAGTGTAATGAGATACTTAATAGAGACCACTACAGATGTAGGGATTGTGGATGCTTGGGCTTTCACAATGGCTACAATTACATGAAAGTCAACCGAATTGAAGATATTGACGCATTGCTGAAAGGATGGACTTTCAACGATGTGGTTTTCTCAAAGTTTTGGGCTGGCATACCTACAAGGAATCCCCACCAAGTCAAGAACATCAAGTTTGAAAAGGAATATGATGATAATGTTGGAATCCACGTTTATGACTTGAATCTGCTTGAATCCAAGAATAACCTTTTCAGAGATATATTTGAATACCCTGAAAAGGTAATAGCAGTATCTAAAGCCCACATAGACTTTATAGATGCTACTGTTTACAAATATGGCCGCTCAATAAAGAAAGCCGATTCCTCTGATGCTTCTGGTTGGGCGTATCTATTTGAGTTCCCATATTCCATATCGGATGCCATCTACGTAAACATAGAATATTCTATGCCTTTTATTATTGACCACATACCCTATGAACGAACTATAATCAATGTCACATTTGGAAACAGATTGATTTCCATAAGATTTACGTTTTATTCGTTCAAATTGAAGGGCTTGAATATTCACCATACTCATTACACAAGAGGCTGCAAGCCTTGGGAATATGAGAATGATTCATTAGTAACGCTATGCGAAGATTGTCATAAGAAACGGCATGAGACTTCACGTATTCCGCTATATGACCAAGAAAAGAGACTTATAAACAATCTCGTTCCATGTAGCAGATGTGGTGGCAGTGGCTATCTTCCTCAGTACAGTCACGTAGCACATGGAATCTGTTTCAAGTGTTATGGCGAGGGAACGGTTATCGGATAGTATCATTAAAAAACTCATTGACAAAATGCCCACACCTACAAAGAGAGCGAAGACGATGATAGGCAGGATCTGGGCTTTCGCCATGGAATCAACCGGATTGGTAGGCACCATGTTAACAAGCACTTGCATAAAGGTCGGTGCTTCTTTTACCTTCGGCGCAACCTTTCCCGCAATATCCAGGCCCTCACCGGGATGGATGATGCCCGCTACGACAAAACCCAGAACGATAGCCACAGCCGTAGTGCACAGGTACAGACCGATGGTCTTGGCGCTGATGCGTCCCAGCTTTTTGCTGTCTCCACCCAGGCTGGTAACACCGACGATCAGAGAACAGAATACAACAGGCACGATCATCATCTTGATGAAGTTGATGAAGATGGTACCAATAGGAGCGATCCATTTGTTGATAAACGGAAGTCCCTCCGGTCCGACGCCGAGACCTACGGCAACGGACAACACTAACGCAATTAAAATCTGGATTGATAAGTTCATGATTTTCCCCCTTGTGTTTTAATACTTTGTTCTTATATTTTAATAAAGCTATTGATATTGTAACACTTATTTGCATATCGCGCCACATTTTTGAAACATGTATACATGTATACATGTTTAGTCACAATCATTGATGTTTCTGTACATATGAATGACGTAACCCTCTGTTCTCAGACAGGATAAGCTTGTTCAGGCGTAAAGCCCACCCTCTTGAGCAGCTCTAAATCTTTTGTCCTTGTGTTGTGAAGCTGCCACTCATTTCCCCGCAGAACCATCCGCATATGACCGGCCTTTACGAGCAGATCAAACGTAGAGATATTTGACTTCTTCATCGAGCGAACCGCCGCATTCAGCTTTTCATGAATCAGACCAGTAACAAGCATGATGAAATCAAAGCCGTGCTGGACATAGTAGTCCTGCAATTTCAAATCGTTAAAATCGGCATCGTTCTTAACGTAGTTGTTGTAGGTCTCGATCGCCCATCTCGCCTTGTAATCCGAGTAGATAACCGGGGCTGGATCCGGCGCGGTTGTCTGAAGAAAGTAAACGCCCCACCAGTCGCAATACTTGTCATAATTTTCCTGCGTGTAATTGTTCTCTCCGGCGTCCATCAGCTGCTTGTAGCTTTTGCGCTTGGAATTGTTTTCGTCCATATCCTTATAGACAAGGATACGGGTCTTTTCGTCCACTCTCTCCTCGTAGTAGACGATGCGGGCAGAATTCTTCCTGCCGTATTTATATATAAACTCGCCAGAGCTGTACTGCATATCCTTCTTGATTCGCTTGAGATCTTTATTATTGCTGGCGAGCGGAATGATGTAACAGTTCCCGTCCCGGCTCATCAGCTCCAGCACTGTTTCTGAGAAGAATCCTCGGTCAACCATGAACTTCGTGTCTTTGAATGACCGGCTCAGGAGAAAATCTTCTACGCTTTTCTTGTCCACGATGGAACCCCGGTATGTGCGGTACATCAGGGGGATTTTGGCGCGGATATCGTAAGCGATGAGAAGATTGACCTGAGGAGCCTTCAGCTCTTGCAATTTATATCCCGGCTCTGCAAGGTGGTTCTCCTCGGAGCGCGACCGAATGACGTGACCGTCGATGGCAACGTTTTTGGAACATTCATCAATCAGGCTCTGCTCAAACCGGCGGACCGGATTTCCCCTGAGTCCGAGGTCATGAAGCAGATTGGAGAGGGCTGTGTATCCCATTTTAAAGGAATACTTTCTATACTGCACAGACAGGAAGCTTTCCTGGTAAAAATCATCCACCTGGTCGAGATGAAGAAAACCATTGGCACACAAAATCAACGCATAGCAGTAGATTTGCGCAGCTCTTTCCTGAAGGAAACAAGCCTTGAGTTTTTCGAGGATATCTTTGGAAAGGAACAGCAGCAGGGCATAGCCGCCATAGGAAACATCTGTGATCCCATCAGGGAAAGAAAGCGCTTCCTGCCCGGCGAGTTCCTGCTGATAGCGCTTGTTGGGGAAGAACCCCTCGCCCGGGACGATTTTGCCGATCAGATGCCCGTAGTCGCTACTCCACTGCCCACTGGCAAGTTTTACTGCGCGGTACTTATACACGCGGTAGACACCACCGTCGTTCCGGATTCTGGAACACTTACAGGGCTTAAACCGGGTTACGTTTTCAGGCAACGATGATTCGCGTGCCATTTGTTTCCCTCCGTTTCATATGTGCATAATTCAAGTTTCATATGTACATTTTAATATGAAACGGTGGTACAAGTCAAGAGCAATCAGTCGTGTAAATCGCTAAATATAGTGTAAAAACACTGGATTTTTACAAAATCTGCCGATTTCTTTGCCAGAACGGAGGGTTGTAGCTTTGATTTTGTGAAATCCATATGTACAGAAAGTTAAATGATTGTGTTTAGTTGGAATCGCATATTATGATGTGAGGGTCAAAAGTACCGGTGCCCTCTTTCCGGAGTAATGCTTCATTCAACCGTTTCGATCACCAAGTTACGTTAAGGCGGCTATAAAAATGCCCGATAATGCTGACTCCAAGCAGATTATTTGGTATAATAACGGTGTAAAAGAAATCGTGCAAAAGAGGTCATATCTTATGTCATTTGTTACCAATTCCTGCCAGCAGCTTTCCCTTGATGATACAACATCCCAGCTTACCGACCGGGAGCGCAGGTTCCTTGAAAAATCCTGGGGCGCCTATTTCGGGGATCATGTTTTCCCGTATATCGATGAGCAGATGTTTTCCGTTTTGTACAGCGACAATAAGGCTTCCCGGCCAAACACCCCGGTCAATGTCCTCTTTGGTGCCAACATCCTGAAAGAAAACTTCGGCCAAACAGATGACGGGATCATTGAATCCCTGATGTTCGATGTCCGCTATCAGGTGGCCTTACATACGACGAGCTTCCAAGAACAGCCGCTCAGCGATAAGAGCCTTGAACGTTTCCGCCGCCGCCTCCTGGAATACGAGGCAGAAACCGGCATCGACCTCGTCCATGAATGTATGGTCAAGCTTTCCTCCCAGATGGCTGGGTTTTTGAAAATCTCCGGGTCTGTCAAACGCATGGACAGCCTGATGATCGAGTCAAATATCCGAAAGATGTCCCGGCTTGAACTGCTTTACACCTGTACCGCAAACATGGTCCAGCGCCTTTGTAAAAACGGGGAAGTGAGCCTTATCAGCGGAATGGAGCACTACACCGAGCCAGATGACCGGAATCGCGTGATCTACCACAACCACAGCGAAGAGACTGCGGACAAAATCGAAGCCGTCCTGGCGGATGCCCGGAAGCTGATGCAGACCATTCCGGAGAAATACACCGACAGCAGTGAGTGGATCCTGTTGAAAAAAGTATTGTCTCAGCAGACCGTTGAAGAAGGCGGCAAGCTTCGCCTTCGCACAAAAGAGGAAGGGCTGTCAGGCCTGATACAGAATCCGTATGATCCGGAGGCAACCTACCGTAAGAAAGCCGGGAAGGGCCATATTGGCTACACCGCAAATATCATAGAGGATGTGAGTGTCAACGAAGACGGTAAAGCCGAAGGTTCCATCATTACGGATTATCAGGTCGAGCAGAATACTTACAGTGATTCCCAGTTCATGAAAGATGAGATTTCCCGCCTTGGCAAACAGGACGAGGAAGTAACCATCATCACGGACGGAGCTTATGGAAGCAAGGAAGCGCAGGAGCTTGCAGCCCTCAACAACATACATCACGTGCCGACAGATCTGACAGGCAGGGATGTAAATGAATTCCTCGCAGCGTTCAAAATGAGTGAGGACGGAACCCGGGTGCTGGAATGCCCGAATGGTGAAGCGCCGAAGGCCTGTAATTACAACAAGAATACCGGGGCCTGCCGTGCCTCTTTCTATGCCAGCAAATGCTCAGGCTGCCCCTATAGAGATAAATGCCGCCCCAAGTTCCACAAGCGAACGACCGTACTTATGATTTCGAAGGGCCAGATTGCCCGTGCTGTAAAGCAGGCGGAGATGCAAACGTCCGAATACAAGAAATATGGAAGAATCCGCAACGGAGTAGAAAGCATACCTTCCATGCTGCGCCGTTTTTGCCATGTCGATGACATGCCGATCCGGGGGCGGCTGCGAATCAAGCAGCGATTCAGCTTCATGATTGGAGCGGTGAATTTTCGGAAGCTGCGCAGGCAGAAACCAAGGGATACGTATGCCCAAAAGACAGCAGTTGCGGCGTTTGGTTGATGAAAACGGGAGGAATACTCCCTTCCAAATGCATGATACAGCTGTACTTTTATCAAGGTGCACAATAATTGGGCACTTAATCGTCTTGAAAAATGAGTCAGGGGAGAGCCGAGACTTTTTTTCTTCGACTTTTGACCGTCACATCATATGTATAATATAATCAAATTGAAAAATTGACAGCAATAGGTATCAATAAAACGCTGATATTTTATTTCGGGTACTCGCACGAATTCCATGTTTGCCAGAGCGCTTTTTAGTCTTGCTGAACTTCATCCTGAGACACAGCGCAGCATGGAAGCAGGCGTCGCGTTCCTTCGCCTGCGCAGGCAGGCAACAACCTGTCAGCAGATGACATTGCCGTAACGAATGGAGTCATAAAAAGAAAGGTTCCCCTATGGAGAGATACCAAACATATCAGTATGATAATTTGATAAAAGTAAATATGGAGAACTCCCCTGTACCGTTTGCCGTGTACCAGTTCATCGACAAACGTGTCGTTGCACTTGTGCTTTCTGCAGGCTTTTGCAGTCTGTTCGGCTATGAGAAGGAAGAAGCGTATCAGTTGATGGACCGGAATATGTACCGCGACACCCATCCGGACG
>CALGGJ010000124.1 GCA_937915745.1 uncultured Prevotellaceae bacterium
ATGAAATCCAAAGTTTTCAAAGCGCGAAACAGTCTAATGACCGATTTGGGATAATGGTTTAGAAGTGAAACACAAACACATCGAAACCAACAGTGATTGCGCCTGATTGCGCCGTCTGTGACTCTTTACTGAAAAAAAGATCATGATATTATGTTTTTTCTCATAATTTGTTTTTCTACTTGAAATTATTTGTTTAAATTTGCACGTCGAATGCAATGGCGGGTAATACCTCGACCACGAGATGAGGACCGTACTATAGAAGCAACACTTTTTAAAAAAGTTACAATAACAACTTTTAAACAACTTTTATAACTAAATTTCAAACAATGAAGAAATCATTCCTCTTGTTCATGGCCATGTTTGCCATGATGAGCACTCAGCTGTTTGCTGATGTTCCTGCAACCGATGACATCGGTTACTTCTACGACAGTGCTACGGGCCGCTTCCTAAGCATGGGCGTAGCTTCTTACCACAAAAGAGCAGCAGTAGCCGACTTCTACGGCCTGCCATTCAAGATCCAAAACGAAGGTACAGCCTCAGAGTTTGACGGTTATACCTATCTGCGTCTCAAGCTCGCACAAAACACAGGCAAGTACCTGCAATTCGATGCGAGCGGCATCATTATCAATGGAACTGGCTACCACAAAGTTTCTGCCATTGAAAAAGACGGCAAGATACTCCTTCGCTGTATCTATACATCAGCTCAGGTTGCATCTGCACAGCAAGGATGGTTCATCAGCGCCACAGCCGATGGCCAAATCACACTTGTAGAAAATGAGGCCGATGCCACTCAGTGGGAGTTCATCGACGGTACCGCCCAGAAAGCAATTGTTGCTGCAGCAACCGATGCTCGCATCGCTGCCGAAGCAAACAAAGCCGGTATCACTGCTGCCAACCAAGCAGCACTTGAAACAGCACTTGATGAATACAGCACATCCGACCTCACGTCAAAAATCAACAACCCTACCATGTTCTCCGGCCTTGACGGATGGACCCTTACGACAAATAGCGGTACAACTGTCAACAACGGCTCATACCAAATTCAGAATGCGTCGCCAGTACAGTCAACATGCAGCCAGACCATAACAGGACTTAATGCAGGTATATACAAGGTTACTGTACAGGCCTTCTATCGTGGCGCAACTATGGCCGACTGTGTAAGCCTCACCGAAGCTGGATACTATGTGTCGAATGCTTTCGTGAAAGCCAACGACAATATGACACAGATTATCGACTGGTACTCCATCCGCACATCCGACAGCGCTCCAAACTCACGCGGCAACTTTAAGGACGAATTCAATGAAGGGTCGAAATATACCAACACAGTATATGCATACGTTGACAATTCGGGCGAACTCGACATCACAATCGATATACCAAGCTATATTGGCATCAGCAGCGGTGGCGACTGGATCTGTTTCAACAACGTGAAGCTTACATACTACTATACTAAGGCATCAGTATATCAAGCCCTCACAGAAGCCATCGCTGCAGCACGCACCGAGTGTGACGATATCAGCACCGAAGCCCGTGCTGCGTTCGACGCTGAAGTGGCCGACATCGAGGCAGCAATAGCAGCCGAGACCCTCGAGGGTGACGGCTCCGCTGAACGAGCCACTATCGATGCGGCCTTGATTAATGCACGCATGCTTGCTGTGAAACCAGGCGACGACCTCACAAGTAAGATTGTCAACCCAGGTTTCGAGGCATGGAGCGGATGGACACTCACCAAGGGTGAGAGCGGCGACCGCAAAGAGAGTGATGGTAAGTGTGTGATTGCTGCTTACAATCACGCCCTCGATGTCGAACAGACCGTGACCGACCTGAAGCCGGGATTCTACAAACTGAAGTATCAGGCATTCTACCGCCACCGCTCAAACCAGACTACCTGGGATATGGTTGTGGCAGGAACCGTAGAAAATCTCATGACTATCTACGGCAACGAACAGTCAAAGAAAGCTCCACTCGTGACCGACTACGCAAGCGAAACACAATACAGCAGCAACTGTGCTACAATCACTACAGCCGATGGGACACGTTACGTTCCTAACGGACGTGCATCAATTGTCAGCGCATTCTTTACACAAAATTACTATAACGACGAACTTATCTGTGTGGTAGATGCCGACGGAAAGCTACGCATACGTGTAGAGAATACAAACACTGGCAACGAAACCTATGCTGCCGTAAGCAACTTCCAACTTACATTCCTGGGAGATGCCCTGTCTGATGAAGATGCTGCAGCCATCCTGGCAAAGGTACCTACAGATGCCATGGCAGCCGATGCCCAGTCTGCACTCGACGATGCAGTTGCCGCCTTCCAGGCCGATGCGTCAGTAACCAACTATAAGGCTCTAAGTACTGCCATCACAAACGCCGGCGAGTCGGCAGATGCAGTGAAGGCTTATGCCGGTGCATTGGCAGCAGCCAAAAGTGCTGTCGAGACTGAAAATCCAATGAATGCAGATGTAAAGACAGCTGCCACTACAACATATTCAACTTATGAGAATGTGCTGTCGTTCCCAACCACTGCTGAATATAATGTAGCAGTGACTGCTCTTAACTCGGCTGTAAGCAATGTAAACTCATCCGTAGGTAACTACAAATCTACAAAAGCAGCCATCGACAACGTCGAGGCATACCTCTCACGCTGTGAGGACTATGAGACAGCATTGTTTAACGATAATAACGGACCTGCAATACTGGCTGAGGTAAAAGCAGATTATGAAGGAGGCACCATGACATCCAACCGTGCATCAGCCATCAGCACTCCTTATCTTGTTGCTGCCAAGGCTGCATACGCAGGTGGTACAGATATCACCAGCCAGGCTCCGACAAGCTGGACAGGAGCAACCGGCAATGTGGCTGCATGGGCTTGCCCAGATGCAGAAGGATCTCCAGAGCGTTATAGTAGTGGTGTATTCACCGGCGATGTTATGACCATGGAACTTACCGGCCTTGAAACTGGTACCTACGTTGTTAAGATGATTGGTGGTGCAAGTTACACTTCCGGACGTGGCTTTGCAGGTGCAACAGGACAGAACTATGCTTACTTCTTTGCTAATGATGCACTCCAGAGCCTAGAGGTTTACGACCGTTCATCAATTGGAGCAGGAACTGTAGAATGTGCATCGCTCAGGTGTGGAGTGAAGGATGGCACGCTGAAATTTGGTATTCAGAACATCACAGAGGGTGCCAACTGGTTCGTCATCAACCTCATCTCTATCAGCAAGATTTCTGACGAGTTGCCAGCAACCGATGTTGATCTCGTGATAGGTGAGAGTGGATATGCAACATTCATCGCACCATTCCAATATGACTTGCCTTCAGGAATCCGTGCATTCGGTGTGAGTGGTGTAGAAACTGATGAGGTTACACTTACTCTGAACGAATACGAAACCTCAGTTCCTGCCAATACTCCAGTAGTTCTTCAGGCTGCAGGTGCAGTAAACGCGGTGGTTTCGGGTGTGAGCGAAGCTGCCAGCCAAAACTATAAGGTAGGCTTGCTCACTGGAGTATATGGTGACACACAGATTACCGATGGATATGTACTCCAAAAGCAAGGCGAAGATGTCAAGTTCTATGCTGTAGATGCAGAGAATCCGAAGACCGTTCCTGCCAACCATGCATTCCTCTCGCTTCCGGTAGGCTTGGTCAAGGCATTTGGCTTTGATACCATCACAACAGCGATACGGAACATCGATGTAGCCAAGGCTGCAAAGAACGGTGCTATCTACAACCTCCAGGGTCAGCAACTCGGTGGCCTGCAGAAAGGTGTTAATATTGTTGATGGCAAGAAAGTATTTGTAAAATAAATTTATCTTCTTAAAACCCTCCTCTCTTCGGAGGGGAGGGTGGATTAATGATTCATACAATCACAATCTCTCCGGATAAATCTGTTCCTCAATGTTTGGAGGGACAGTGGAGATTCTTAAAGACAACAACGATGATTATGAAGAAAACGTATATTCGGCCGCAAATTAATGAAGGCAAGTCGATAATCGATGCCATTTGCCTCGTAGTATCAACCACGGCAGCCGACGACAGTGCGGTGTTGGCTCCTGAGCGTGAAGATACCGGATGGGAGGAATTTTAACTAATAGGCAGATCTTGCAATAGTCGAATGATTGCTTGCAGTAATTGATTATTAATTGGCTGCAAGCCATAAGGAAACTCCCCTATACAGACCATATACATAAGTACGGGGTGTGCCAGGACTGAGGCACACCCCGTATTGGTATGCTCGGCATGAGCATTGTCTAACGGGTGCAAGTCCCGAGTGAGCCC
>CALGGJ010000125.1 GCA_937915745.1 uncultured Prevotellaceae bacterium
CAACGACCCCGAGATTACAAATCACGTGCTCTGGCCAACTGAGCTAAAGAGGCTTAAGAAATCGGCACAAAGTGTGGCTTTGCGCAGAAATCGGCTGCAAAGTTAGGTAAAAGTTTTTACATGCGAAAACTTTTCTGCATATTTTTTTACTTTTGCCCTTGTTTTTCCTTGTATTTCACCAGTTGTCGTTCCAAAGCTGGCAGACATTGTGTTATTGCTTCTTCGAATGTGTCGTTTAGTTTCTCCACAAAGATTTCCTCGCCTGGCAGCACTACCACGATGTGGGCTTGCTTGTTCTGGGCGGTTGCGGGCTTCACGACTTTTAATGACACCTCCACTTTCATTATATTGTCACAGAACTTATCCAGTTTGCTTACTTTCTTCTGGATGAACTCGTGCAACTTGTCTGTTGCGTCAAATCTGATTGCTTTTACTTCAATGTCCATAGTTGTTGGTTTTATGAGCGCGGGTGTGCGCTCTGGTATGTTTTTTTCAGTTCTTCGAACGAGACGTGTGTATATACTTGCGTCGTATTCAGGTTGGTGTGTCCCAGCAGTTTCTGGATTGACACGAGGTCGGCTCCGTTGTTGAGCATTGCTGTGGCAAATGTGTGTCTCAGCACGTGTGGGCTACGCTTGTAGGTGGTGGTCACTGCCGTGAGTTTCTCGTTCACGATGCCCCACAACTGACGTGGGTTCAGGGGTCGGCCCTTGGGGTTGATGAACAGATGGTCGAATCCCTGACCGAATTCTGTGTAGCGTGCATCGAGGTAGTCTCTGATGCATGTCTCGAGCTCGGGGCCGAAGGGTATGATGCGTTGTTTGTCGCGCTTTCCTGTCACCTTTATCTGCTTGCTGCCGAAGTCGATGTCGTTGTCGGTGAGCGACAGCAGTTCGGCCTGGCGTATGCCTGTGAGGTAGAGGGTGATGATTATGGCGCGGTTCAAACGGCCTTCGTACGTGGTGTCGGTGTCGAGCATGGCTATCAGCTCGTCCATCTCTTTTGTCCTGACGAATGCGGGCAGCACTTTCTCGCGTTTCGGTCCCGTGACCCGCATGGTGGGGTTCTCTCCGATTGCCTGCCGTTTCACGAGGTAGTGGTAGAACGACCTTAGGGTGCTGAGTTTGCGGTTGACCGATGAGTGTTTCATCTTGCGCCCGTCGAGCAGGTAGATAATCCATTCGCGTATGACGGTCTCATCCACGGTGGTCCACGTCAGGGTGTCATCCAGACTCTTAAAGAACTCTTCGAACTCCTTCAGGTCGTGTCCATAGCTTCGTATGGTCTGTTCTGAGCAGTTCTTCTCCGACTTGAAATAATCCAAGAATTGTTCGTTCAGCATAGATCTTCCTGAATTTGGGTACTAAGTTAACGATTATTCCCGGAATAGCCAAATTTGTTACGCTTATTTTTTGTTTTTTTAACTCTCCTTGCGGCTCAGACTCCTTAATCCTCGGCTGTGTGGAGCTTGTTGACGTAGATGGCATGTTGCATCTTCACACGCTTGGTGACAGATGGTTTCTCATACTGCTTGCGGGTCCTTACTTCCTTGATGATGCCGGTTTTTTCGGCTTTTCTCTTGAATTTCTTGAGAGCTTTCTCGATGTTCTCGCCATCTTTTACAGGTACGATGATCATTAGTTTCTCGTTTTTTTGATGTTATTGATTTAGGTTAAACTGTTTTAGGCATAGTGCCTATTGGGCTGCAAAGTTACGTCAATTTCACGAACTGACAAAATGTTTCCGCATTTTTTTGGTTTTTCGGCTTCATCACGGTCATTTTCACACACCTTTATCTCATATTTAAGGCCGCGATGATGCTGTTTTCCCGGTTTTTCCTCTTTGGTGTTTACTACCGCTTGCTGCACCCCCATGCGGCGTTGGCTCTGCTATTGCACATCCGTGTGTATCTGTCGGAGCCATGAATACTGCAAGTGTGAAGTCCTTTTGCTACCGGCAGTCATCCGGATGGTGCAAGCATCCGTCTCGCGTCGGACGGTGGAGCATCGGTGTTTCGCATGGTGCATCTCGTTTAATGTGATGGAATATTTGCCTGCAAGCCATGGAGTATTTGCCTGCGAGCCATGGAGTATTTGCCTGCGAGCCATGGGGAAAACTTAAAACCGTGGGGCAGTTTATTAAAATTGTGGTGACAGTTTTTATAAATTGTGGGGCAATTTATTAAAATCCTGACCTGAATTTTAAGTTTTTTCCATGGCTCGCAGGCAAATACTTCGGGACCCGGAGCAAAATACACCGCGGTCTTCGACTGTTTTCATAGGTTCAGGAATCGGGGTACACCTGCATCGCTGGCATCATTTGCAAGTATCGGCAACGCCGGCCGTGGGGCAAAGCATCGGTTTTCCACTCTGTTGTCGTGGTGTTTCGGACCAATTTACACACAAAGATTTGTGTGTTTCTGAAAAAAGCAGTATATTTGCAGTCGGAATAATTATCCGACTTGACCGGCCGTTGCATAATAAAAACGGGAGTCCCGACGTTATATACATAAGATGATTCGACTGAGACCTCTCATATATGTCCTGTGCCTCATGGCACTATGCTCGTGTTCCACACAGAAGAACACGGGCCTCACACGTGGCGTGCAGGCACTCAAGGCCAGATACAACACCTACTTCAACGGTCATCAGGCCTACCTCGAGGGCTATACCCAGCAGCGCGACGGCAATAAAGACAACTACATGGAGACACTGCCCTACTTCATGATTGGCAACAGTGCCACCAGGAAACTGGGTGCGGGGCAGTTTGACCGCGCCATCGAGAAAAGTCAGAAGACTATAAAACTCCACAGCATCACCGTCAAGCCCGAGGTGAGTGCGTCGAAGCGCCGCACAGCCAAGGGCAAGGCATGGCTGGCACAGAAAGAATACAACCCTTTCCTGCCGAAAGCATGGATGCTCATGGGACAGTCGCAATTCCAGAAAGGCGAATTCTTCGAAGCTGCATCTACCTTTGCATACATCGAGCGCCTGTTTGCCAACAAGCCCAACATCGTGGCATCGGCCCGTGTGATGGAGGCTCAATGCTATGCCGAGATGGACTGGTATTTCGAGGCCGAAGACCTCATCACCCGGGCACGGCGCGACAGCTTCCCGTCGAGCCTCAACGCTGCGGCCGAAGCAGTGCTGGCCGATTGTCAGTTGCGACGGGGGCAGTATGAAGATGCAATCGTACACATACAAAAAGCCATAAAGAAACAGAAAGGAGCCATAGAACAGGCACGACTCTACTACCTGCTCGGCCAGCTCTATCAGCAGACCGGCAACGACCAGCTGGCATACAAATCCTACCAAAAGATATATGCAAAGAACCCACCATACGAGCTGGAATTCAATGCCCGCATCAAACAGACCGAAGTGCTGTCGAAAGGGCAGACGAAAAAGATGATAAACAAGCTGAAGCGCATGGCGCGACACAGTAAAAACCAGAACTACCTCGACCAGGTGTATTACGCAATCGGCAACATATACCTTGCACAAAACGACACCCTCAACGCATTGTGGGCATACAAAGACGGAGTAGAGAAATCCAAACGCAACGGAGTGGAAAAAGGAGTGGTGTGGCTGCACCTCGGACAACTCTACTGGGAGCGCGAAGAATTTGTGAAGGCACAACCATGCTACGCAGGTGCCCTCGGACTGTTCGACAAAGAACGCCCCGACTACAACGAGATTGACGAGCGCTCAAAGATACTCGACGAGCTACAGCCCTACGCCTCGGCCGTGGAACTGCAAGACAGCCTTCAGGCACTGGCACTGATGGACTCGGTGGAACGCATGGAAGTCATCAAACACATCATCGACGAAGTAAAGAAAAAAGAGAAAGAAGAAGCCCGGCAAGCCAACCAACAGGCCAACGCCGAACGCAGCGCAACCAACCGTGCCGCCAACCAACAAACCAACGTAGCACGCACACAAGCAACACAGAACACACAGACGTGGTACTTCTACAACCCCACATCACTGGCAGCAGGCAAAACCGAATTCCAACGTAAATGGGGCAACCGGCCACTGGCCGACGACTGGCGACGCAATAACAAAACAGTGCTGGCCGACATATATGACAACGATGAAAACTCCGACAACACTGAGAACTCCGACAACACTGAAAACTCCGACAACACTGAAAACCCTGAGAACCCCGAGAACTCCGAAGCCCCTGCAGAACTCACCGACGAACAACGCGAGGAACTCGAAAAACAGAAAGAATACGAAGCCGACCCACACCGGCCAGAATACTACCTCAAAGACATACCAATGACCGAAGAGCAGATGGCAGCATCAAACATGCAGCTGGTTGACGGACTCTACAACTCAGCCATCATCTACAAAGACCGCATGGAAAACTTCCCGCTCGCCGAACGCACCTTCCAACGCATACTCAACGACTTTGCCGACTTCGAACACACCGACGAAGTATATTACAACCTCTTCCAACTATACTCAAGAACCTACGAGACAGACAAAGCAGACAACTACAGGCAGCTGCTCATCACCGAATACCCCGAATGCGAACACGCAAAACTGGTGGCCGACCCACAGTTTGAGTTCAAAGCACGATATGGCAAACAACACGAAGACTCGCTATATCAAGTGGCATACAACGCATACATCGGTGAAGACTACCCTACCGTGATATCATATGCCGACTATACAGCAGCCGAATACCCACTGGGCGACAACAGACCACGATTCATGTTCCTCAAAGCCATGAGCCAGCTGTGCCAGGGACAGACGTCAAGCTTCATGACCGCAATGCGCGAGATTGTGGGAACATACCCACAAAGCACAGTGAGCGAACTGGCCGGACTCTATGTCAAAGGAATGCAGGAAGGCAGGCTGCTGGCAAGCGGAAGCATGAACAACGGCTCAATCTGGGAACGACGCATGAGCTACGCCGAAGAAGACTCGCTCATGAGCGACACCATATTCACCGAAGAGAAAAACAACACGTGGATGTTCGTCATAGCCTACGAACCCGACAGCATAAACGAAAACCAACTGCTCTTCGAGATGGCACGCTACAACTTCTCCAACTTCACCGTACGCAACTTCGACATCTCAATCGAAAAAAGCCTGGGCATCAACATGCTGCAAGTACGCACATTCGCCAACTACGACGAAGCATACATCTATCTGCACCGACTCATGAACAACGCCGAGATGACGGAAAAACTCGAAGGACTGCGCGCGTTCATCATATCCGACGACAACATGGCCAAGATAATGCGCGGACTCAGCTTCGCCGACTACTTCGAATTCTACGACGAAGTGTTCGACCGCATAGGCAAACTACAGATAGACGAAGGTATCATCGACGAACCGGATATTGACATACTCGACCCCGACGACCTCTACGAAATGGAAGACGAAGAGTGGATAGACGACTACGAAGAAGAAGAAAACTACATCTTCTGAACAAGTCCCCGACCACCATACCACACCCACAAACCAAACCCCGCACAACAATGGCAAACGAAACAACCAACACACCCACAGCAACACTACTGTGGGTTGACGACGAGATAGAACTGCTCAAAGCATATATCATATTCCTCGAGAAGAAAGGATATAAAGTAGTCACCGCCACCAACGGCCGCGATGCCATCGACATGTGTGCCGAACAAACATTCGACCTCATCTTCCTCGACGAAAACATGCCAGGACTCAGCGGACTCGAAACGCTGTCGATGATAAAAGAAACCGGAAGCACCACACCAGTCGTCATGGTGACAAAAAGCGAAGAAGAAAACATCATGAACCAAGCCATAGGCTCGAAGATTGCCGACTACCTCATCAAACCCGTCAACCCAAACCAAATATACCTCACAATAAAAAAACACGTACACAAACGCGACCTGGAAACCGAAGTGACCGACACCTCCTACCGAAAGACCTTCGGCAAAATAGGAATGCAGATAAACGACTCCTACAGCCTCAACGAGTGGAAAGACGTATATCGCAAACTGGTGTTCTGGGAACTAGAGCTGAGCAACACCAACAGCGAGATGACCGACATGCTCATGATGCAAAAAGCAGAAGCCAACCAAGAATTCGCCAAATTCGTGAGACGAAACTACCTCGACTGGCTATCATCGCCCGACACACGACCACTCATGAGCCCCGACATATTCAAACGAAAGATATTCCCACTACTCAACCAAGGCGAAAAAGTATTCCTCATCGTATTCGACAACTTCCGCTACGACCAATGGCGAATCATCAGCCAGGAACTGGCCGACAACTTCTCATTCGACGACGAACTATACCTCAGCATACTCCCTACAGCTACACAATATGCACGCAACGCCATCTTTGCCGGGCTCATGCCCGAACAAATAGCACAGATGTTTCCCGACCTGTGGGTCGATGAAGACGAAGAAGAAGGAAAAAACCTGAACGAAGCACCACTCATCGAAACACAGATACAACGCTACCGACGACACGACACATTCTCATACACCAAACTCAACAACTCAAGCGACAGCGAACGACTCGTAAACCAATTCCACACACTTGCAAAAAACGACATCAACGTAATCGTGGTCAACTTCATCGACATGCTCTCGCACGCACGCACCGAGTCGCGAATGGTGCGCGAACTGGCATCCGACGAAAACGCATACCGCAGCATCACACTGTCGTGGTTCCGACACTCACCGATAAACGAACTATTCACGCTACTTGCAACAACCGATGCCAAAATCATCGTAACAACCGACCATGGTTCAATACGTGTACACAACCCCATCAAAGTCATCGGCGACAAAAACACAAACACCAACCTAAGATACAAACTCGGCAAAAACCTGAGCTACAACGCAAAAGAAGTGTATGAACTCAAAGAACCACGCAAAGCACAACTGCCTGCACCAAACCTCAGCACACACTACATATTTGCACAGCGCGACGACTTCTTTGCATACCCTAACAACTACAACTACTACGTGGCATACTACAAAAACACGTTCCAGCACGGAGGCATAAGCATGGAAGAAATGCTCATACCACTCATCACACTCGAAAGAAAACACAAACGATAATCCAACACACCGACACATCATCCAACACACCGACACATCATCCAACACACCGACACATGACTCCAATCATCATACCATCACTCAATCACTTATCAGAAGCCGCCAAGACATTCGTTGCCAAAATGGGCACCGACACCATCTTTGCATTCTATGGCAAGATGGGTGTAGGCAAAACCACATTCATCAAAGCCCTCTGCCAAGAACTCGGAGTGACCGACATCGTCACATCACCCACGTTTGCCATTGTAAACGAATATCGCGATGCACGACAACAACCAATCTACCACTTCGACTTCTACCGCATCAAACGACCGGCCGAAGTACTCGATATCGGACTTGAAGACTACATCGGCAGCAGACACCTATGCCTCATGGAGTGGCCGGAACTCATCGCAGAGCTCCTGCCCGACAACACCAGGCACATATACATCGAAGAACAAACCGACGGCACAAGAGTGCTGAGCGAAAAAAACGACTGATGAATCCACTATTCTCACCACCACAACCTCATACGCCATCATCACATGCAAGACTTCATACACCTCCACACACATACACAATACTCCATCCTCGACGGACAGGCCAGCATACCCAAACTCGTTGACAAAGCAATAGCCAACCACCAACGCGGGCTTGCCATAACCGACCATGGCAACATGTTCGGCATCAAAGAGTTCTTCAACTATGTCAAGAAACTGAAAGGCAAGAACCCCGACCTCGACTTCAAGCCCATCTTCGGATGCGAAGTATATTGTGCACGCCGTGGCAAACATCGTCGTGACGAAAAAATCGACAGCAGCGGATGGCATCTCATCCTGCTTGCAAAAAACCTGAAAGGCTACCACAACCTCATCAAGATTGTAAGCCGTGCATGGGTCGATGGATTTTATTCACGTCCACGCACCGACCATGCCGACATCGAGACCTTTCACGAGGGGCTGATATGTTGCTCGGCATGCATCGGCGGAGAGATCCCTAAGAAAATTCTGGCCGGACACATCGACGAAGCTGAAAAAGCCGTACAGTGGTTCAAAAACCTTTTCGGCGATGACTACTACCTCGAACTTCAACGCCACGAGGTGAAAAACCCTATGCAACGAGCCAACCGCGAGACGTACGAACTGCAAAAGATATGCAATGCCGAACTCATACGAATGGCACGCAAGTATGACATAAAGCTCGTATGCACCAACGACGTACACTTTGTCGATGAAGACAATGCCGAGGCCCACGACCGCCTGCTCTGTCTGTCAACAGGCAAAGACCTCGACGACCCAAAGCGTATGCTGTATTCAAAGCAAGAGTGGATGAAAACCCGCGAAGAGATGAACGAAATCTTCGCCGACATACCCGAAGCATTGGCAAACACCATCGATGTACTCGACAAGATTGAGGTGTATAACATAAACCACGACCCTATCATGCCGAACTTCGACATACCGGCATCGTTCGGCAGCGAAGAGGAATACCGCCAGCGTATAACCGAGCAAGAGCTGTTTGACGAATTCACACGCGATGAAAACGACAACGTCATCATGAGCGAAGAGGATGGTAAGAACAAAATAAAGAAGCTGGGAGGCTATGACAAGCTCTACCGCATCAAGTTCGAGGCCGATTATCTTGCCTGCCTTACTTACGAAGGCGCAAAGAAATACTATGGCGACCCAATCCCCGACAACGTGGCACAGCAGATAAAGTTCGAGCTCCATACCATGAAAACCATGGGCTTTCCTGGATACTTTCTCATTGTGCAAGACTACATCCGTGCCGCTCGCAGGGAACTTGGCGTATGGGTAGGTCCCGGCCGTGGCTCGGCTGCAGGCTCGGTCGTGGCCTATTGTCTTGAAATCACGAGGATTGATCCCATGAAATACAACCTCCTGTTCGAGCGTTTCCTCAACCCCGACCGTATCTCGCTACCCGATATAGACGTCGATTTCGATGATGACGGACGCGGTAAGGTACTGCAGTGGGTCACCGAGAAGTATGGAGCAGAGAAAGTGGCACACATCATCACCTATGGCACCATGGCCACAAAACTGGCAATCAAAGATGTGGCACGGGTACAAAAAGTGCCGCTTTCGCAGGTAAACGCTCTGTGTAAGGCGATACCCGACCGACTGCCCGACGGGAAGAAGATGAATCTTAAGAACGTAATAGAGTGTGTGAAAGAAGTGCGTGATGCTGCAACATCTACCGACGAAAACCTTCGCGCCACACTCACATATGCCCAAATGCTTGAAAACAATGTGCGCAATACAGGCGTACATGCCTGCGGAACCATCATCTGTCGCGACGACATCACCGACTGGGTACCTGTGAGTACAGCCGAAGACAAGGATACACACGAGAAACTGAGTTGTACACAATACGACGGACACGTCATCGAAGAGACGGGACTCATCAAGATGGACTTCCTCGGCCTGAAGACCCTGTCTCAGCTTAAGGAGGCCGTAGAGAATGTGCGTGACAGCCTCGGCATCGAACTCGATGTTGACCATATTGACATAACCGACCCCGCAACCTACCATCTGTATTGCGACGGACGTACTATCGGCACCTTCCAATTTGAGTCGTCCGGCATGCAGAAATACCTGCGCGAGTTGCAACCATCGGTGTTTGAAGACCTCATAGCCATGAACGCCCTCTACCGTCCGGGACCTATGGACTACATCCCCGACTTCATCAACCGCAAGACCGGACGCGCCGAAATCAGCTACGACATACCTGCCCAGGAGAAATATCTGAAAGAGACCTACGGCATCACCGTATATCAAGAGCAGGTCATGTTGCTCTCACGTCTGCTGGCCGGTTTCACGCGTGGCGAGAGTGATACACTGCGCAAGGCGATGGGTAAGAAACAGAAAGACAAACTCGACGAGCTGAAGCCGAAGTTCATAGAAGGAGGCAAGCTTAAGGGCCACCCTGCCGACAAGCTTGAGAAGATATGGAACGACTGGGAGAAATTTGCATCCTATGCCTTCAACAAGAGTCATGCCACATGCTATTCGTGGGTTGCATTCCAAACGGCATATATCAAAGCCAACTACCCTGCGCAGTGGATGGCCGCCGTCATGAGCCGCAGCCTTGCTGATATCACCGAAATCAGTAAGCTCATGGATGAATGTCGTGCGATGGGTATTGAAATCCTTGGACCTGACATCAACGAAAGTCGCATCAAGTTCTCGGTCAATCTCCAAGGCTCCATCCGGTTCGGCCTTGCTGCTATCAAGGGTGTTGGCGAAAATGCAGTGCAATCCATCATAGCCACACGTGAGAAAGGTGGACCGTTCCGCGATGTGTTCGACCTTGTTGAGCGAGTGAACCTCGCTACCTGCAACCGTAAAAACCTGGAATGCCTGGTTTGGGCAGGAGCATTCGACTCGTTCGGTCTTCCACGCGAGATATACTTTGCCCCTTCAACTGTCAACGGCGAGCAGTTTATCGACACACTCATCAAATATGGCAACCGATATCAGACCGATAAGGCCGAAGCTCGCAACAGCCTCTTCGGTGAAACCGAGATAAGAACCGTTCACCCGCCTCTGCCACAGATTTACAACACGTTGAGCAAAATAGAGCGTTTGAACCGCGAGCGCGACCTGGTAGGCATCTACCTGTCGGCACATCCGCTCGATGAATATTCCATCATCATCAACCATGTTTGCAACACACCGCTCAACACACTCGAAGACCTCACACAGCACCTGGGCAAGACCGAACTGACCTTCGCCGGCATAGTGACCGAGATACGTCAGGCTACGACCAAGAAAGATTTGCCGTGCGGTTTTGTCAAGATTGAAGACTTCAACAGTTCATATACCTTGCGCATGTTCGGCCAGCGATGGATTGATGTGCGTCACCTCTTCAACGAACAGGAAGCGGTCTTCATTCGGGCTTCCGTACAACCGCGATATCCGCACAACAACCAGATACTCGACCTCGTGGTCAACTCTGTCGAACTGCTGCCGTTAGCAAAGGGCCAGCTCATCGACCAGCTCACACTCACATTCTCGCCTACCGACATCACACTAGATATCATAAACGAACTCTCAACGATTTTGCATCACTCAAAGGGCAATACTCAGCTGCATATGCAGATTGAGGAACCTGGCGAACGGCCGATACGACTCACCAGCGAGGAAAAAATTGATGTTACGGCCGAACTCGCACACTTCCTCGAGCAACACCAAAACACATTTGACCTGAAAGTGAACTGAGGGCAAACATGCATTTGCCACCTATCAATCCACATGGCATCCTGCCGATGGTGGGATGCCGGACTACCTCCTGGCACATGAAAAGGTTTGACGAGCCCAGATCGGTCATTAGGGTCATGTCGATCGGTTTGGGTTACAATATGCCTTGAGTTGTAACGCCTGTGTCTGAAATCAACTGCAAATGGTGGATAAAACGGGTAAAAACAGCGATTAGGCGATATTTGCAGTTGCCACTTCGAATAATTAGCGTAACTTTGTAACTCAAAACAGACACAGGGCAACATGACATTATTCGACGTTTATCCACTATTTGACATATCTATCGCACGTGGCAAGGGTTGCCATGTGTGGGATGATAAAGGACAAGAGTATCTTGATTTGTATGGTGGTCATGCTGTAATCAGCATTGGCCACAGCCATCCGCATTATGTAGAGATGTTGACAGTTCAGGCAGAGCGGTTAGGTTTTTACAGCAATTCGGTTGTCAATCCTTTGCAACGGCAGTTGGCCGAACGCCTTGGCCGTATGTGTGGATACGACGACTATAGTTTATTTCTCATCAACTCGGGCGCCGAAGCCAACGAGAATGCGCTGAAACTGGCCTCGTTCTACAATGGCCGCACTCGTATCCTGGCGGCAGAGAAAGCATTCCATGGTCGCACGTCGCTTGCCGTGGAAGCTACGAACAACCCGAAAATCACAGCACCGGTGAATGCAAACGGTCACGTCACATTCCTTCCGCTCAACGACCTTGATGCCTGGGCAGCCGAGATTGCCAAGGGCGACGTATGTGCCTGTATCTTGGAATGTATTCAGGGTGTGGGTGGAATACGCATGGCTACCGCCGAGTTTTCACAAGGTCTGAGCAAGCTTTGCGAGCAGAACGGCACGGTTCTCATCTGCGACGAGATACAGTGTGGCTATGGGCGTACAGGGCGTTTCTTTGCCCACCAATGGCTTGGCATACGTCCCGACCTCATTACTGTTGCCAAGGGTATCGGCAACGGATTTCCTATGGGCGGCTTGCTCATCTCGCCTCGTTTCACTCCTGTTTACGGCCAGCTCGGCACCACCTTCGGCGGCAATCATCTTGCGTGTGCAGCGGCGTTGGCTGTGCTCGATGTGATGGAGGATGAACATCTTGTGGCAAATGCCGACAAGGTGGGTTCCTACCTCATCGACCGTCTGCGCAATGCACAGTTGCCTCATGTGGTCGAGGTCAGAGGCCGTGGCCTGATGATAGGTATAGAACTCGACATGCCATACAAGGAAGTACGCAATCGTCTGGTTTACGACCAACACTGCTTCACCGGCTGCAGCGGTACCAACACCTTGCGTCTGTTGCCACCGTTATGCATCACCATGGATGATGCCGACGAGTTCATTGTTCGTTTGCAGAAATCAATTTGAAGCCGTTCTTTTCTATTTTGCCGCTACGGCCAATCTTCACACTATCCACATAGCTGTCGGCGGTAAGCACCCAGGTGCCATTTATTTCGACTGTTGCGCCTTTTGCAATGTGGTCGGGGTTGATGGCACCTTTCCATGTTACGCCATTATCCACCCTCACATCTATCACACCGGTTTCGTCGGCACGTACATCGCCGCTATATTCCCATTGTTTGTCGGTAGTGAGCACCAGATGTCCCACACCTCCCTGTGTGCGCCATTGCGTGTTGTAATCCACATACATCAGCACGTTGCTTGGATTTACTATCTCTACGTCGTTGAGTGTGAGCGTGCCGGTCATGCGTGTGGGCACTTCGCAGAACGGAGTTGTCGGTTCGGTCACTGTCATCTTGCCGCGGTTGATGGTTATCCGTCCGTTATATCCCTGTGCATCGCCCGAACCGCTTTGCAGAATCATCAGTGCGCGTTTCTTGCTGCCCGATGTGATGTCGCAGTCGTTCAGTGTGATTGAGTTGTCACCTTCAATCACTCCTATCTCTCCTTGAGTGCTCTCGCCCCACACCTTATTTAATATGATATCGCCCGTCGAGTATGCAACTGCCGAGTGCAGTCCCGAGGTCCAGTACTTGCCGCCATTCACTGTCACAGTTCCCCCGCCGCGGTCGGTAGCCACCACCGAGCAGCTGGTACCCTGAGTGCGTATGTCGAGGTTCTCGGCATTGATGATGCCTCCGCCTGTGGCATGGATGCCACGGCTCATGTCTTTCGATGTGCGTATCACGACATTCTTGATGTTGATAGTCCCACCATAGGCCACAGCAGCGTTGGCGCCACGGGCATCGGTGGTTATAGTGCCTCCAGTCATGTCGATTGTGCCGCCGGTATTGGTGCATAGTGCCGAGTTGGTACCATAGAAACTGCTTCCGTCGCCTCCTTGAGTGTTGCCACCTGTCTTCTCTACGGTGCAGTCTGTCATAGAGAACGTGCCGCCTGTCACCTGCACCACATTTTCCTCATCGCCGCTGCCTGTCAGCTTCACATTCTTCACTTCAGCAACACCTTCGGTCTGTCCGTGGCCGGTGGCACTCACACCACCCAACTTCACGGCATTGCTGCCGCCACCTCCGCCAGGCCGACGACGTTCACCGCCGGAGCCGCCGCCGTTATTACCTCCATCCGCCTCACGGCGCGGACGATTGCCTTCACGCACATCCTGTGCCATAGTCTGAGTACCCTCTGCAACAAATAGTGTCAGCAGGGCAATAATAATGTTTCGTTTCATGTGTCTGTTCATATTTTCATAGTTGGTGATACAACTACTTGTTATCTGTTGTTACTGTTCCCGATGGTTTGACAACCAAACGGCAACAAGGTTTAACCATTATGCAGATACTTTCATCTAAACGACTTATGACTCGACATCCGGTTTCGAGAGTGCGCAGTCATGGGGCTGAGAGTGCGCAGTCGTGAGGCTGAGAGTGCGCAGTCGTGAGACTGAGCCCCGTCGGCAGTCATTGCAATCGCAGACGTAGCATCACCGGCAGGTGGTCGCTTATGCCACCATTATAAGTGTAGCCCGTAAAGGTACGTCGGGGCTGGATGGTGCCGTAACGGAGGTCGGGTTCAAGCAGAAACGGCAGTGCGAGAATCTCGGATTTGACCACCGACTGCCGCAAAGATGCCGACAGCAGTATCTGGTCGATGTTTTCCCATGCCCCTTGATACTTGTACGAACCGCGCACCAACTGGTTGCCGCGTATGTCGTAATGTGGTTGCGCCTTGCTCTTGGTGTCGGCCAGGTTGATGTATTGTGCAAATGAGTGTCGCATGAGTCTGGAGCGCGGCCCGTCGTTCATATCGCCAACGACTACGATATAAGGCTTTTGCCTCACACGGTTGAGCGAATCGGCCGCATCCAGCAATGCATCGGCCACAGCCTCGCGATTGCGGGTGGCAGCACGCCCACCGAGCCGCGAAGGCATGTGGAGAGCAAAGACATCGAGGGTGTCGCGGCCATGCACCAGAAATGTGGCATGCAATATATCGCGTGTGGGACTCGACGTGGCCGGACGAATAGAGCGATGACGGAGCAGACGCACTGTAAAGGGCGAATAGACAAGTGCCACATCAATGCCGCGCCTGTCGGCCGAGTGTGTCATCACATAGCTATAGCCCACCTGGCTGAGCGCAGTGCGGCGCGTGAGGTAGGTGAGCACCGTGTCGTTCTCAACCTCCTCGAGGCAGACAATATCAACGGGGCGCAACGTGTCGGCCGACATTATGACCTGACATACACCTCGCAGTTTCTCGTACATGCGCCAACGGCTCCAGTGACGGATACCGTCGGGCATGTATTCGAAGTCGTCACACCCCACATCGTGCAGGGTGTCAAAGGCATTTTCACAGTTATAGGACATGATGGTGACCTCTTGTGCCACCACATGTCCTATAAACATCGAGAGTATAAGGGCTAGTTTAACGCGCAACGCATAATGCATAACTCATGGTGCATGATGAATAAATGTCAATCAGAAAGTAGCGACATGCACGTATGTTGCGCCATCCACTACTCGCCTCTCACTCTCATCAGTTTCAATCAGAAGAGTGTCTCGGGATATTCGCCAGCCTCGACGAGTGCCTTGATTCGTGCCACTGTGTCGGGACGGTCGGCTGCATAAGTCACGCCAAACCACTTGCTGGTAGTATCGAGTACCTCAACCGTTGCCGTGCCGTCGTTGATAAGTTTGTTGACCATGAGCGGGATGAAAAACTCGGCCTTGAGGTTCTCCATGTTCTTAGGGTCGGAGAGGAACTCCTTGAAATAAGCCTCGGAGTAGTCGAAGTAGTCGGGAGTAAATCCCCACATATTCATCGACACCGGCGAATTCTCGGCTATTTCCACCCACTTGTCGCCATCCTTGTAACAGATCTTACCGTCAACACGCATGATTTCAGTACGCTCCACCACATCAGTCAGATGATGATGCTCGTTGGTGGCACACACGCCGCGAGCCACTGTGCCGTTTTCGCTCAGGGTGTTGCAAACACGGAATCCGACCATTGCATACTGATTCTTGACTCCGGCAGGCAGCGAACTGAGATATTTGCCAACCTGCGCAAACGCATCACGGCCATAGAAGTCGTCACAGTTGATTACACAGAACGGCTCGTTTATCACGTCTTTACCCATGAGCACTGCATGGTTTGTGCCCCATGGTTTGACACGACCCTCGGGACAAGTGAAACCCTCGGGCAGCGAATCGAGCGCCTGGAAACAGAGTTCACAAGCAACCTTGCCCTCATATTTCGATAAAATCTGAGAGCGGAACTGCTCTTCAAAGTCACGACGGATCACCCATACTATCTTGCCAAATCCTGCACGGATGGCATCGAATATACTGTAATCCATGATGGTCTCACCGTTAGGGCCAAGTCCATCAAGCTGCTTCAGGCCGCCATAACGGCTGCCCATTCCTGCAGCAAGTAGAAAAAGTGTTGGTTTCATAATAGCATTTATAATGTTAATAATGTGTTATCAAACAGAATACCTATGACTTGTCATCGAATGACATTAACGCCATCGGTTACTACATCAGTTCTCCGACATATACTCATACAGTCGCAGCACGTCCTGAGTATCTACCACACCATCGTGGTTCACGTCTTGCGGAACGGTATTGCCGCCCTCGCTGCCAATGGTTTGCATGTAATTGTAGATATTGAGTATGTCCTGGGTATCGATTATGCCATCCATGTTAACATCAAGTCCGTATCCGGCGACGAACAGCAAGCCCTCACTGATGCGGCTGGTATCCCATGTGTATTGCACCGGCAACTTGAATTTCGGACTTCCGGCAAACGACTGTGCATTGAACACACGGATGGAATCGCCAATGTTGAGCGATGTCGAGCTGGTGAAGAACAGTTCAACCGTGCCATTTATAGTCATGCGACCCACGTTGACGAGCGATGCACATCCGCTGTTTACGGCTGTCGCACACCGGCGCACACCCACAAGATAAGTGCCCGTCGAGGCTATATTGACATTCTTGCCGCTCATATCGAGCGTACCTGTCACTGAATTGGCCAACAGACCTACCTGCACCGTACCGCTTATCGAGAACGACGCATTCGTCAGTGTACCTGTGCCTGTAAGGCTTGCCCCACGTGCCACGGTCAGAACTCCGGTGCCGAGTACACCTCCCGACTGCAAATGGAGCTCACCTGCATTGATAGAAACGGTGCCGGTATTGTCCCAAGCTCCCTTCACATTCATCTTACACTTACCCAACTTCTGGAAGTTCGACTTGTTGTTGCCGCCACCATCGGTGATTTTGCCCTCATAGGTAAAGTCGGTATCGTCGTTGCCCACCTGCCAGGTATTGCTGCCATTCACAGCCGAGCTGTTTGAGAAGTTGGCAACAGGGTGTGCCAGGTTGCCCTTTCCTGTAAGACGACCTATGTGATAGGTCATAGCTACATTGGTCACTGTCGCACCGTCGGCTATATCGAGTGTACCCTTCGGCATTCCGTTGGAGTTCTTCAGCGGCAGCCATATGTCTTTGTTGGTCACACGTACCGTGCCCGTAAATGCCGACCAGTCGCCTGTGATGCCCACCCTGCTCACAGTGTTACGAGGTATGATTGTCAGTGTTCCGGCTCCTGTCAGCTTGTTTGCGTATGCTGTATAGTATGTGTTGGTAAGGTACCATGTGCCTGTCTTGCCCTCCGCCACATGTATGTTGTGTTTCTGCGACATGCAGTCGTCGTAGAGAGTTCCGCCCTGGAACTCAACCGTGCCGGCAGGTGTGTCGCCTCCCATCACATCTACAACACCTGCAGCAATGACGAGACGCTGCACTGTGTTGGCTGCATATAACTTGAGCCATCCTGCGCCTTTCTTCGTGAGTACGGTTCCGCTCACCACCTTATCCATAGCAAAGTCGGCCGAGTTGCTTATTACTCCACCCTCACTACCTGACATCTGCATCGGGCTTCCCATCTCTACGGCAGCTGTCGTCTGTAGTGTTGCACCGTTTTCGATGACAAAACGCGATGCCGCCGTCTGCACCGCACCCAGGTTTCCGCTTTCCTTGTACTGGTTTGACAGGGCGCTCACCTTGAGTGTTCCGCCGCTTATGCGTGTACCTCCCGTGTATGTATTGTCGTTTCCTATGGTCAGCGTGCCGTTTCCGCGCTTCACCAGGCGCGTTGTTCCGCCCAGGTATCCTGTACCGCCGAAGGTGTAGTCTTTGGTACTGTTCACAATCACCGAGTCGGCATTGAGTTCGCCTTTCAGGTTGACGGTGAACTGTTGTGAGTTGTCGTCGAAGATGACGCGGTCGTGAGCCACGAATATGTCGGCTTCCTGAGTGGCCGTGTTCATGAAGTTCTTGCTCACGGCGAAATCCCATGTGGTGCTTTCGGCACCTGTCCATGCTATGAGTCCGGCATCGCGCACACCCTCGATGACGAGGTATATGGTGCCGTCGGTGTATTCCAGGTTGGCTTTCTGTCCCGAAAGTCCTTCGATGATGATGTTTTCGAGACTCCCGTTGATGGTTTCCACTTCCATTATCGGGTATCGTCCGCTCTCCATGGTTGATTTTCCGCTTAGCGCATGCGCCACAAATTCAAACACGGGTGTGAGGTACTTAGGGCCGTATTCCCATGTCTTGCGTTCTATCTTGAGCGATGTTGCCTTCACCATGTCGGCCTTGAGGTCTTGGCTGTAGATGTCAAACACGATGCGCGAGCCCATGTTCATCACGAGCGATGTGGTGGTCAGTGTGCCCTGATTGTCGGTTCCGCCTGGGTTGAGGTGTGAGTCGTATTCCATTGTGATGCCTGCAGCAAACGTACCTCCGTTGCTGTTGAGTTGTGTAAATCGGTTGAGCCACAGCGGTGAGTTGGCCAGCGTGCCGTCGAAGTTGAGTATTCCTGCCCATACGTTTGTTTCGCCGGTGTAGGTGTGTGTGGCTGCAGGCAGGGAGAGTGCGCCGTCGCCCTGCTTTATGAGTCGCATGTCGCCGCTGAATGGTTCGCCCTCGACGGTGCATGTGTAGTATTTGTAGTTGATGGCAGGGTTTCCGCTGGTGTTGTTGCTGTTGGTGCCTTGCACCCATGACGGGGTGTTGAAGGTCACAATCCATGGTTTGGCTCCGCTTTCCACTTTTATTTTTGTGTCGGCATATTCACACACGATGAGGTGTTGGTCGTTGTTTGCTGAGCTTATGGTGGCGCCATTTGGCAGTTCTGTTCGTCCGGTCATGGTGAGTGGTGGCGGTGCGACAGTGATTCCTTCGAGTTCGCCGAGGAAGTAGCTGGCATGTGGTGGTTGGTTGTATCCTATCGATTCCCACACCATGCCTTGCCGGTATTGATGGTCGTGCCAGAGTGTGTAGTTGCGGTATTTGGTTGCGATGTTGGTTGTATAGATGCGCACGTAGAGGTTGTCGGCGGTGCGTGCTATTATTTCTTCGCGCCAGTCGCCCAGTATGTCGCCTGTGGCCGACGGTGTGTTTTTTGTCCAGTTGCAGTTGGCTGTTCCGTCGGCAGTGAATACTATGGAGCCGTTCGCCTTGAATACCCGTGCGGCTCCCTCGCGGCTGCTTGCTCCGTCAAGGCCTTCTTCGAGCAGGTCGCCGTCCCAGTAGATTCGGAAGTTGTTGGTAAATCCGGTTGGTCCGCCGCTGATGACTTTATCGGCCACACACGATATGGTTCCCGACTGGCTGCTGTGTCCGATGGCTCCGGGGTAGTCGTTTGAGAAGTTGCCGCATAGTGCACGTCCGTCATCACTGGTGGATACCAGTCGGTAGTATATCTTCGATGTGGTGGCGTCGCGGTAGTTCATGGCCGGTTCGTCTTCGTTGCAGGCAAATATTTCCTGTCCGTGGCGGTAAGGGTCGAAGTCGGAGCAGTGTTGTGCGTCGCCGTGTCCCAGTCCGGTGGTGGAGAGTCCCTTGCCGTTGTCGTCGATTACCATGGAGCCGAACACTATCTCATCGCGTCCGTCCCAATCGACGTCGGCTATTCCGTAGTTGTGGTAGCCGTTGCCGTACCATGGGTCGCTCCATCCGTTGTTGTTTTGCCACTCCCAGTAGAGTGTGAGTTTATGTGTTGTCGGGTTTACCGAGAATGCCTTCATGTGGTGTTTAGTGTAGCATCCGCGCCCGAGGAAGATGTACGGGTTGCGCCCGTCGAGGAATGGTGCGCCGAAGTAGTGCTTGGTGCCACGGTGTCCGTAACCGTCGCCCCAGTCGCTCACATCGCCTCGCGGCAGTGGGTAGGCCATCCACAGTGCGTTGCCTGTGCCTATCGGATATGGTTTTCCGGTTGCTCCCTCGAGGTAGAGCAGGTATTCGTTGCCGGTGTTGGTGTAGGTCATGTTGGCTTGCTGGAGCACAGTGTTGCGGGTGTTCACATTCATGTTGCCAATGTTGGTGGTGGTCCCGTCGGCATGGTGTATAATCATGTTGTCGGCACCTCTCATCAGTATTTCGGCTTTTCCGTCGCCGTCCCAGTCGTATCCTACGGCATCGTATTGCTCGTCGGGGCCTGATACCATGTTGGGACCGAGGTCTATCCACCAGAGGCGATTGCCCTTTATGTTGTAGCACTCGATGCAGTTATAGGCCGAGTCGTTATCTACAGAGCTGCCGTCGGGGCCGTAGTTGCGTTTCATGATGAACTCTGCCACACCGTCGCCCGTGACATCGGCCAGTGCTATGTCGTTTATATTGTATGACGATGTGATGTCGGTGCCGCGCCTGGAGTACAGTTTTCCCACAGCAAACTGTATATATTGCTGGTTGAGACGTGTGACTGCTTCACACTTTGCTTGCTCCACTCCGCGCACAACTGCTGCCACTTGATATTTGGCACCTGCCGTGCCGCCTGTGTCGGTATAGTTTGACACTTTCAGTGGCGTGGAGTTGAGCTTCACTCCGTTGCGGTAGAGGTTATACTCCACGTCGTAGTATTCTTCGGCAAAAATGCGCCAGCTGACGAAAGCTCCGCTTCCCGATGGCACTGCTACAAGGCCGCGGTCAAGCTTGTCGGTTGTACGCTGGGCTGCGCCCGACAGGCTGATGATTAAGGAGATGGTTAGTATCTGTAATCTTTTCATGAATTTGATATAACGGGTATTTCTGCGCAAAGATACGCAATTATCTATAATTGGCAATTGAAAAGTGGCAATTATTTTTGTCTTGATACGTAGAAACCCTACGTAAATCGACCATTTGTCGCGCTGCACTGCATCTCCTTCTGTCATGAATATGGGACGAAGATGGTGTCGCGCAGTCGTTGGCGGAACATCAGGCAGGGACATAAGGGCATACACGTCTTCCCGTGCGGATATACGCTTATACAAGTTTCGTATGTAAGTTTCGTATGTAAAGTTTCGTATGTAAGTTTCGTACTATGTTTTAGCTACATATCAGATACACTCCTTCGTTTCGCTCCGTCGGTATGACAGACGGGAAGGTTGCTGGATGGGCAGCAGGGGGGCATAGCACAAACATTCGAAGTCATACCGACGGAGGTATGAAATACCGTAGGAGCGTATCTGTGTGTGAAACATCTACATGCGAAACCTATATACGTTTATTTTGTCACGGACCCTGATGTTTCTTTCTCCGGCTCTACGGATATTTTGCCATGAGTGTAGGGAAAAACTTAAAATTGTGGGACAGTTTTTATAATTTGCCACCACAATTTTTATAACTTGTCACCACAATTTATATAAATTGCCCCACAATTTTAAGTTTACTCCTGCGCTTGCAGGTAAATGACTCATGGGGCATGAGTAAATTTCGCCAGAAGACAGAGTATTTTTTTCATGGTGCAAGAGTGAGTCTCCGTTTGTCCACAGCTGTTTCTCTGCATAAAAGGCCATAGTGCCACCCCTACGGTCGTACTGCCGGAGGTGTAGCCGGGCAAACCGGCAAAGGAATTGCATTAGTGGTTCAAATGTAATAAAAACCAACAAAAAGTTGTGTTTTGTTTTGTCATAAAGCAACTATTTATTAAATTTGCAGTCACAATGGTAGCATTCCGCAACTAATACCCGAACTAAAAAAATGACAATTATGAGAAAAGATTTTACACACCCCCGCCTTCGTGGCACGATTCACAAAGCCTTCATGATAGGCGCCGGCTTCTGGCTGACGGCTCATGCGCTGCAGGCACAGCTGTCGAAAAACCCC
>CALGGJ010000126.1 GCA_937915745.1 uncultured Prevotellaceae bacterium
TCCCCAATCCTACGGATGGTGAAAGGATATTAATGCTGTATGCAGCAAAGACGAACATCACAAGTGAATCAGAAGCCACTAGTCCGTATATTGAGATTGAAGCCGGATATGGGTATACTTTGTCACTGGATTTGCAACTTTCATCTGATGTATCTACAGGAGTTCCCCTATTCACGCTCTATATGGAAGACGAATACGGAGAGTATAATATGTTTTCACTAAATAAACAGACTACGGAATGGCAGCACGTAGAGATTCCGCTTGTTTTCGCTGGTAATAAAGTTCGGTACAAGCTGCATGGGCATATCGTAACAGGAGGCATTTTTGTTGACAATGTAATGTTGGTTCAAGATGAGGCACCTTCCTCTATTAACCTTTCTACAGCATCACCTTACAACCAAAACAGCACAGTTTACAATGTCAATGGCATCTTTATAGGCAACTTCAAAGATGTTATTGGTACTTTAAAAAGTGGAATGTATATCATCAGGGCAGGCTCTATCAGCAAAAAACTCATAATACGATGAGAAGGTATAATAAACCCAAATCGGCCGTTAGCGTTTAGATGATTTTAAGTTTATTTTCGAGCAGGTTTTTTGCGGCATTGAAGGAGTAATGGGGGTCCATTATGACTGAAAGGCCGTGAAAAAGATGCCAAAAAGAAAGTTTTCAAAGTGCAAAACAGTCTAATGACCGATTTGGGTTTATGCGAAGATTCTTATCCGCTTTTTGTCTGTTTCTTGGAACACACTCTTTTGCCGGTAATCCCCCTGATAGCAAGACTCGGTACCACCTTCACGAAGTGAATGTCAGTATCGGAGATATAGGGGTACGCTCTAGCTGGAGCCAACGACTATGAACGCTCTGTGATGAGTCGGTATGGGTTAGTGGTTGGCAGGTGTGGTAGGAGTCACGGCTCGGGTACAGGAATCGCTGAACGAATGGGCCGACGAGTCCTGACCTAACAAATGACAATGCATGAGTTACACATCGGATACACTCCTGCGCTCCGCTCCGTCGGTATGACAGGCGGAGAGTTGCCGGATACACTCCTGCGCTCCGCTCCGTCGGTATGACAGGCTTGTCTGCCGGCAGGCAGGCCATGGTGAGCAAGCTCCCCCTTTGGTGCCTTTGTTTTGACGAAAAGGGGTGGTCGTGCTGCATATTTTGCACGTTACGTCCTGTTTTTTCATCGTCGGCACGGGCTTTTCCACGGAAAATACCTATCTTTGCAGCTGAAATCAGCTGCAAAGATACGAGTTCATTGTGTTTTTTGGGCAGCTGATTTCAGTTGCAAAGATACGAGTTCATTGTGTTTTTTGGGCACCGAAACCCGGTGCAAAGATACGGGTTCACCCGTGTCCCCCCAGGGTAACCGAAAAAAGTGCAAATAAAATGAAATACTCTGTCATCATACCTGTGTTCAACCGTCCCGACGAGGTGGAGGAGCTGCTCGGGAGCCTTGAGTCGCAGACGATGCGCGACTTCGAGGTGGTGGTGGTCGAAGACGGGTCGCAGATTACGTGCAGGGAGGTGGTGGGCAGATACAGTGGCCGCCTCGACATTGCCTATTACATGAAGCCCAACGGCGGTCCGGGGCCTGCCCGCAACTATGGTGCCGGGCATGCTCGCGGCGACTACCTCATCATACTCGACAGCGACTGCGTGCTGCCGCCCACTTACCTTGAGGTAATCGACAGCGAGCTCGCGTCGCAGCCGTGCGACGCATTCGGAGGTCCCGACCGTGCCCACGACTCGTTCTCCCCTGTGCAGAAAGCCATAAGCTACAGCATGACCGGCTTCTTCACCACCGGCGGCATACGGGGCGGAAAGAAGAAGCTCGACAGGTTTTATCCGCGCTCGTTTAACATGGGCATACGCCGCGACGTATTTGCAGCGCTCGGCGGGTTCAGCCACATGCGGTTCGGGGAAGATATAGACCTGAGCATTCGTATCGTGGGGGGCGGATACTCGTGCCGGCTTATGCCCGACGCATGGGTGTGGCACAAGCGCCGCACCGACATGGATAAATTCTTCAGACAGGTGTTCAACTCGGGCATCGCACGCATCAACCTCCAGCTGCGTCACCCAGGCAGCATGAAACCCGTACACATGCTGCCTGCCCTGTTCACCATAGGGACGATACTGCTCGCAGGGGCGGCCCTCGTGCTGCGCCTGACGGGGTCGTCGTGGTGGCTGGCAGCTATACTGCCCATACTGCTGTTCTGCCTGACAGTATTCACCGACTCGGCCATCAGCAGCCGCAGCGTCGGCATAGGACTGCTGTCGGTGGAGGCTGCATGGGTGCAGCTCTACGGCTACGGACTGGGATTTATCAGCGCATGGTGGAAACGTATGGTGATGCACCAGGACGAATACAGTGCTTACGAAAAAACATTCTATGACTGACTCCGACAGCTACATATCGATAAAGAACTGGGCCGAGGCCGACCGTCCGCGCGAAAAGATGATGCGCAGCGGCGAGGCAGCCCTCACCGATGCCGAACTGCTGGCCATCCTCATAGGGTCGGGCAGCAGCAGGAAATCGGCCGTGGCACTGATGCAGGAGATACTGAGTGCATGCGACGGACGCCTGTCGGCACTCAGCCGCATGAGCATAGAAGAGCTTATGAGGTGGAACGGAATAGGCGAGGCCAAGGCCATAACCCTGAAAGCCGCAGCCGAGATAGGACGCCGACGCGCCCTCGAGAAAGCTCAGGATTACGACACGATTACCAATGCCGCCGACGTGTATCGGCTGATGCACCCACGTATGCAAGACCTGAGACACGAGGAGTTCTGGGTCATACTGCTGAACAACCAGTCGAAAGTATTGAAGACCGTGAGAATGAGCAGCGGCGGAATCACACAGACAGCAGTGGATGTGAGGATGATACTGCGCGAAGCACTGCTGTCCGGAGCGACCCGACTGGTGGCCTGCCACAACCACCCGGGCGGCTCAACACGCCCCAGCACCGACGACCGCAACCTCACCCTGCGCATCAAGGCAGCGGCCGGGCAGGTGGACATACGACTCATTGACCACGTAATCATTACCGACGGAAACTATTACAGCTTTGCAGACAATGGAACAATATGACATAGAAGTCAAGACAGTAGAGATGCTACGCACCGTATTCGACCCCGAAATACCGGTAAACGTGTATGAACTGGGGCTTATATACAAGATAGACGTGACGGGCGGCTTCAAGGTGAGCATCGACATGACACTCACCGCACCGTCGTGCCCTGCTGCCGACTTTATTATAGAAGACATAAGGCAGAAGGTGGGCAGCATTGAGGGGGTGAGCGATGTAGAGGTGAACCTCGTGTTCGAACCCGAATGGACAAAAGACATGATGAGCGAAGAAGCCAGGCTCGAGCTCGGAATGATGTAAGGGCGTGTCCTCCTCGGGGCTGTCTCCATGAACCCACCTGAAAAGAGAAAAAAAGAAGTCATTATGATATATTTCATCACCGATGCTCATCTTGGCTGCCGAGCCATCGAGCACCAACGTACAAAAGAACGGAAACTCGTCAGGTTTCTCGACCAGATACAGACTAAAGCCGAAGCCGTATATATGTTGGGCGACATGTTCGACTTTTGGTTTGAATATGCCGACGTGGTACCACGAGGCTACACCCGACTGCTCGGCAAAATAAGCGAGCTGACCGACAACGGCATCGAGGTACACTGGTTTCTGGGCAACCACGACATGTGGACTACCGACTACCTGGAACGTGAGTGTGGAGTAACGGTACACCGCGAGCCATGCCTCATCGAGATCTACGGACGGGAGTTCTACCTGGCACACGGACACACCATCGACATCGAACCCGACGACTGGCGCACACGACTCATGTTCCGCATATTTGAAAACCCAACCATCCAGCGGATGGCACGCACCATACACCCACATCTGTTCATCAACTTCGGCCTGGGATGGGCTAAACGCAGCCGAATGAGACATCAGGCAGCCGGAGGCGAAACACCATACAGAGGCGAAAAGGACGAACTGCTCGTCAAGTTTGCAAAACAATATCTCGTCACGCATCCCACCGTCAACTACTTCCTGTTCGGACACCGACACATCGAACTGGACCTCATGCTCAGCCACGACTGCCGACTCCTCATACTCGGCGAATGGTACAGCCGGTTCACATACGCAAGATTCGACGGAGAAAACCTCATCATGGACAACTATATTGAGGGAGAAACAGAAGTGTGAGGAAGATAACGATAACCTTAACCTTAACTATGACGAACACGGATAGCAGGGATGGGCACGGAGGACGATAACGATAACCTTAACCTTAACTATGACGAACACGGATTACAACCAGTCCGGCCATTAACCTAATCAACCTAATAAACCATTAACCCCACAAACCATTTACATATATGCGATTCACCTACACTTTACTGATAGTTATTTGTCTGACTCTGTCGCACACCGTCAGTGCACAGATAGTTGACCTGAGCGGACAGTGGCAGTTCCAGATTGACCGTAATGACCTCGGCGAACAAGAGCAGTGGCAGCAAGGCCGTCAGTTAGACGACAACATCACGCTGCCCTCGTCAATGCCCCTGTCGGGCAAGGGCGACGATATAAGCGTAAACACACGATGGGTGGGAAGTCTCTACGACAGTTCATACTTCTACAATCCATACCTCGAGAAGTACCGTCAGCCAGGCAACATGAAACTTACATTTTTCCTCACCCCCGACAAACACTATGTGGGAGTGGCATGGTATCAGCGTGTGGTACATCTCGATAAGGTTGACAAACAAAGCTCGTACAACCTGTATCTCGAACGTCCACACATAGAGACCACCCTGTATGTAAACGGCAGGCGGGTGGGTCGTCAAAACAGCCTTGTAGCAGCACACCAGTATGATGTGACCGAATATCTGAAAAGGGGCGACAACACCTTCACCATACGCATAGACAACAGGCAAGAAACAGTGAACGTAGGGCAGGACTCACACTCTGTAACCGACCAGACACAGGGCGACTGGAACGGTATCGTGGGGCGCATGGAACTCCGGCAGACAGGCCGCACACACATCGCCGACCTTCAAGTGTATCCCGACGTCCAGGGCCGGCAGGCATTGGTGAAGATGCAAATCGTGGGTAAGCCCAAGACCAAAACCTACATATCATTAGCGGCACGATGCAAAACAAGCAAACAAACGTACATCCACGAGCTTGCGACATTCCACACACTTACGGCCGATACCACACTCGTCGAACTGACGCTCTCTCTTGGAGCCGACATGCAGCTGTGGGACGAATTTCATCCCAACCTGTACGACCTCGAGGCATCGGTATCGGTAGGGAAGAAAGATACAGCGGGCCGGCATACGACCTTCGGAATGCGCAAGTTTGAGATACGCGGCAAGATGTTCTACATCAACGACAGGCAGATACAGCTGCGTGGTACGGTCGAAAACTGCGACTTCCCGCTCACCGGCTTTGCACCGATGGACGTAGATGCATGGATGCGTGTATTCAATCGCTGCCGCGAATATGGTCTCAACCACATGCGTTTCCACTCCTATTGCCCACCCGAGGCGGCATTCGAAGCAGCCGACCGCGTGGGGTTCTACCTGCAACCCGAGGGCCCAAGCTGGCCCAACCACGGAGTGGCTCTGGGCAACGGGCGCGATATCGATACCTACCTGCTCGAGGAAACCAAGCGCATGGCACGCGACTACGGAAACCATCCGTCGTTCTGCATGTTGGCCTGCGGCAACGAGCCTGCCGGGAGGTGGGTGGATTGGGTCGGACGGTTTGTAGATTACTGGAAGGCCACCGACCCGCGACGCGTATATACAGGAGCCAGCGTAGGGGGCAGCTGGGCCTGGCAACCCAAGAGCCAGTATCATGTGAAGGCAGGTGCACGCGGACTTGCATGGGCCTCGAGCCGACCGAATTCGACCGACGACTACAGCCGCACCATCGGTGCGGTGGCCGAGCCTTACGTGAGTCATGAAACGGGACAGTGGTGTGCATTCCCCGATTTCGACGAGATTCCGAAATACACAGGTGTGAACAAGGCAAAGAATTTCGAGGTCTTCCGCGACATCCTCAGCGACAACAAGATGCAAAGCCGTGCACACCAGTTTCTCATGGCATCGGGCAAACTGCAGGCCCTATGCTATAAATACGAGGTGGAACGAACAATGCGAACTCCAGAATATGCAGGATTCCAGCTCCTGGCACTCAACGACTACTCGGGTCAAGGTACTGCCCTGGTGGGTGTGACCGATGTGTTTTTCGACGACAAACCCTACATGAATGCGGCTCTCTTCCGCGAGTTCTGCTCGCCAATCGTTCCGTTGGCCAAAATCGGTAAGTTTACCTATACGAACGACGAGACATTCCACGCCGACATCCTGCTCAACCAGTACAGCGATGCACCGCTCACAGACATACGTCCTCACTACACCATAACAAGCGGCAATGCTACTCTGGTCGAAGGCAACCTGCCACCGACCGATGCTCCCATAGGTCAGGGCCTTGCACTGGGCAGTATCGACATGACTCTTGCCTCGGTCACCGAAGCACGGAAACTCACACTTACCGTCAGCATACCTGGCACCGAGGCACGCAACCACTGGGATTTCTGGGTCTATCCGTCGGCAGTCAATCTCGACACGGGCAATGTGTGGGTGAGCACCGACTTCGACGACAAAGCGCAGGCAGTACTCAAGGGTGGCGGCACCGTGCTGCTCACGGCTGCCGGGCGTGTGACCTACGGAAAAGAGGTGGTCCAGCATTTCCTGCCGGTATTCTGGAACACCAGCTGGTTTAAGATGCGGCCACCACACACCACGGGCATCTTTGTAGAGAACTCACACCATATATTCGACCTCTTCCCTACCGACTATCACAGCGACCTGCAGTGGTGGGAACTGGTAAACAAGGCCCAGGTGATGCTCTTCACACAATTTCCAGCCGACTTCCAACCGCTGGTGCAAAGTATCGACACATGGTTTCTATCGCGCAAGATAGGTATGTTGTTCGAGGCCAATGTGCTGGGTGGGCGGCTTGTCATGACCACCATGGACATTACGTCCGACCTCGACCATCGTGTAGCTGCACGGCAGATGCGGGCTTCAATCCTGCGATATATGAACTCCGACCGCTTCCGGCCGCAGACGAGCATCGACCCAAAACACATTGCCGACCTCTACACGCGTGTGGCTCCGCCGGTAGAGTCGTTCACCAAAGATTCGCCCGACGAGCTGATACCTAAGACCAACCGATGATGTCGCAGCGCACATTCATAATATCCACCACACTCTTCATTGCACTCGTCGAATCGGCACTGGCTCTCCAGGGCTTCTGCATGGCCGACGAGGGGTGGTCGCTTACCGGATACCAGCAGATATTCGGCGGGGAGCCTGAGAGTGTGCGTTACATCTTCCTCTTCTACAATGCGCTGTGTGTGGGCGGATTGTGGGAACAGCTGTTCGGCTCGTGGGGTATTTACGGCTTCCGGCTGCTTGGAGTGCTGTTCATATGTGCCTCATGGCTGGTGGTATATTCCACTCTCCGCACCTATTTCAACCGCTGGGCACTGTTTGTCGGTATCCTGTTGGTTATATCATGCCACGACTACGGAGTGATGGTGTTCGACCACAGCAGCATCACTGTCTTCCTCTCACTCCTGTCCGCCATGTTCGTCGTGCGGGCAATAGAGCAAGACCGCATGCTCTTTGCCTGCCTGGCAGGAATTGTTATCGGTGTCAACATCTTCTCGCGCATACCGAATGTGTCGCAAGCCGGACTGTTGCTCATCTTCTGCATACCCTTCAACCGCACTGGCACGTTCGGCAACAGAATGGTCAGAATGCTGTCAGGATTCATTATCGGGCTTTTCATCGGAATACTCACCGTGGTACTCCTCATGATGGCCCTGGGACATGCAGATATATTCATCAGCAACCTCGAAGCCGGATTTTCGGCAGCCTCGTCAGCCGACAGCAGCCACAACATCGGCACACTGATTTCAGTGTATGTAAGCCAATACATACAAGTGGCAAAAAACATGATACGTGTGTTGCTGCCACCACTCCTTCTCTTTTCGTTCGACAACCTCATGTTCCTCTATGCCTTCTCCACCCTGATGCTGCTATCACCATTCTTCCTCGGACGTCTCAGCCGCTACCGCCTGCCTGCCTTGATATCACTCGTCATGCTATACACACTGCCGCTGGGCAGCGATTTTGGCATCAACAACATGGGCGAGAACGCAGTGTGGCTTGCAGCACCGGCAGCTGTAGGCATCGGTGCGGAATTGTCGTCGCGGTGCAGCGGTTTGCTCCGACTGTATATCCGCCTGTCGGCCACTGCCTTCTGTGCCATATTCATGGTGATGAATGGCATCCACATTGCCCATAATGCCTATTTCGACCCGGGATCCCGCACAGTCAAGACCCACAGAATATCACACCCGCTTGCCACCACATATACCACAGCCGCGTATGCCTCGAGCACCGACAGCATACTCAGCGCATTGCAACGCTACGTTGATCACGGTGACTACCTCCTGTGTTTCCAAAGCCGGCCCATGCTGCACTATCTGACCCGCACACGCCCTTACATGTACAATCCCTGGCCATGGTCGTACGACTCAGACATGATGGCCGGCAGCCTGCACATGGCCGAACGACGTACAGCGATGCGACACGAACCCTGGCCGGTAATAGTGCGCGAGAAGACCCAGATAATCGACTTCACACAACCCGACCCCGACTGGGACTCTACTCACGCCGCCGACAACTTTGCCCACAAGAATGCGAAGGTGCAGCTAATACACCACTTCATTGCCCGTCATAAATACCACATAGTGTGGGAGAACTCACAATATCAGATTCTACTTTCGGCTGATAACCAACACTGACACAAGTCTGCACTCACAATACCATAAGTGCGCACTCACAATACCATAAGTGCGCACTCGCAATACCATGAGTGCACACTCGCAATACCAGCTGACACACGCGCTATTGCTGCGCCTCCCTGCTGTCGGCCGGAGTATCGGCCGGAGTATCGGCAAGCATGTTGTTTACCTCGTTCTCTACTTGTGTGAGCCGCTCGCGGCAGAAGGCCGTGAGCTGGTTGGCCTCCTTCAACAGAGTGACGAGGCTATCGACATCGGTGGTACCCGACGAGAGTTGGGCAGTGATGGCTTCGAGTCGTGTGATGGCTTCTTGATAGGTCATGATGGAAAAGGGTTTTATAGTTTGTCACGATTATTTTAGAGTCAGTCAAAACTGTCTTAGAGCCGGGAATTACAGGAATTTAGGAATTACGGGAACAGGTTAACGTCTTATTGCGATATTTTTTCCCGACTCTTGATTTCCTTAACTGTGGCTACTGCCGTGCCATCCATGAATGTGATGTTCAGAGTGTCGCTTGGTTTCAGTGTGCCGGCATCGGTCACTACTGCCTCTCCACGGCGCACAATGCTGTACCCCAGTCTCAGTATGTGGTCGGGATTGGAGGCACGTAGTTGAGTATCGGCCATCTGCAGGCGGTGCTTCTCACGCTCTATCCGGTTGGCGAGTTGCCAGCGCAACGTACCGTCTATGCTGTCGAGCCGTGCCATGTTCGTCCTGCAACACAGTGCAACGAACGAAGGCAGGCCCTTTGCAATTTGCACCAGTTGTACATGGTGATGGCGCACCCTGGCGAGGGCCGCAGAGGCTATCCTCTGTTCGGTTCCCTCTATCTGGCCGAGTAGCGAGAGCTGATGGTGTAGGATGAACTCGGCTGCTGCAGTGGGAGTCTTCACACGCGTGTGACTCACAAGGTCGATTACCGTGTCGTCGCGCTCATGCCCTATGCCGGTGATTATGGGCAGTGGGAACTGAGCCACATGCTCGGCCAGAGGCAGCGAGTCAAAGCCCGTGAGGTCTGTGGTTGCTCCCCCGCCACGTATGATTACCACTACATCCCATCTGTCTGATTCAGCATAAATCCGGTTGAGGGCACTGACCACCGAACTTTCCACCCGCTCGCCCTGCATGACGGCCGGAAAGAGTTTCAGCGCAAACGCAAGATGGTGCGGGTTTTCGCTCAGTTGCGCACGGAAGTCGCCCCATCCGGCAGCACCGTCAGACGATATCACCGCAATGCGTTGCATGAGTGTTGGCAGAGGCAGGGTCTTGTTCATGTCGGCAACCCCCTCACGCCGCAGTTCGTCTATTATTTCCTGCCGCCGTCGGGCCAAGTCGCCCAGAGTGTATGTAGGGTTTATGTCAACCACATTGAGCGAATATCCGTATAGTTCGTGGAATGTGACCTCAACCCTCACCATCACACACATACCCGGGGCGAGCGGACTGCCGGTGGTACGTTCGAAGTAAGGTCGCACTACAGCCCATGTGCGTGCCCATATCTGTCCGCGTGCCTTGGCGAGAAGGGTTCCGCTGCGGTCGGATGCCTTCTGTACGAATTCCAGATAGCAATGCCCTCCGCGCTCAGACACCTGAGCCAGCTCGGCCTCCATCCACACAGGGCTGTCGAGTGCCGACTCGACATTCCTGCGCACAAGCGCATTGAGTTCATACAGAGATAGTGCCGCCTGAGAACCCGTCAGTTCATCGTCTTTGTCATTGTTGTAATCTTCAAACATAAGAGGTTCACGGTTAATGGTTAACGATTCATTGCACGATTCATTCTTAATTCCTTATATCTTAGGTCGTCGGCCCCTCAACACATGCACAAACCTATCGTACGACATGTCGATGTAGCTCAGTTCGTAAGGCTCGATTTGCAGCGAGAGGGTGCTGTTCACATCATTTATATCGAAATAGCAGCGCACGATGCTTGCCATGTTAAACGACAGGTCGTCGCCCTTGCGCAGCAGCGCAGAGTAGGCCGAACGCAGCAACGGCAGGTTGTCGGCCTCCAGCTTGAGGTGCTGAAAGAGCGAGTAATAGGCATGAGGCGAACACTCCTTCAGCAAAATGGCAACAATCTCGCGTACGTCGGTGAAGTCAAACAGGCACAGCAAGTCGTCAATCTGTGTGTGTGTCGTAAGTAGTGGTACCGCCATACGAACTACTGCCGCCACCGACCCTGGTGCCTCGCTACGCAGCCACCCCGCCACAGCCGCCGCCTCGCTACACCCGAAGTCAATCCGACCGCTACGTGCCAACCCCTCCACCGCCAGTATGGCCGAAAGGAACGCCTGGCGTCTGTATCGGAGCAAATGCATATAAGCATCCCAGAACGCCCCATTCGACAGCTGTGTCAACACCCCCTGCCGCAGCACCGTCTGGGCACGGCGGAATTCAGAGTTAGACATGTGGTTGAACCGTTCGTACAGAGCATCCCAGTCGGCTGCTGTCACAATTCTTGTAAGTGTTTCGGTGGTGGTCATCGTTGTACGGAAAATGTTTGGATGATGTGAAGAGCGAGATTGCTGCAAGTTGACGTGGATTGCTGCAAGTTGATATGGATTGCTGCAAGTTGATATGGATTGCTGCAAGTTGACATGGATTGTTGCAGATTGTTGCAATTTGTTATGGATAATCGGCCATAAGGCCACCCGTTTACCTCGTAAGCTTAAACTTCATGCTTATGCCAAAATCGGCCATCGTGGTAGGATACGAGCTGGTGGATACGAGTGGTATGTTCTTCTGCCAGTCGAGGAAGCCGGTAAGTGTGAGACGGGTGCTGAACGTGTATTCGCCCTGCAGCTTGAGCTGATAGGCTGTGCTGCCGTTGGTGGCGGTCGTCACATGTGTCTGAATATTGCGGTTCAGAGCGTTCTGCATACGATAGGAGAAGTCGAGTCGCAGGTTGAGGTCGTGGCTCACACCCCCCACAAGCCGGTTGGCTGCAGTGCGGCTGGTGGCAGTAGCCGCCTCGGTCTCCGTCGATTTCTTCGCTCCCTTCTTCTTCGATTCGCCCGACTGAATGCGCTTGGCACCAAACAGGTTGAGGTCTTTCAGTTTGTAGCCGAAACCGATGACAATATCGTTTGAGTAGTTTTCGGTCAGTGCCACTGAGGTGAGACTGAGATTCAATGCACGGCTCTTCTTATACTCCAGTTTCATAGTCAGGTCGTTGTTGAACGTCATATCTACACCCAAGAGAGGCGAGAACGACTCGGTAATCGACACGGTACTGATGTTGTACATGCTGCTTGGTATGGGGTTGCCCGATGTGACGTCGAGGATGAATCCCATATCGTCGATATAGCCCATGTAATTGGTGTAGGAATTGTATGCACCCACAGCATAGACACTCGAATAGTTGTGATTGATATTGAAACTGCGGAACCGCTGGGCGAACCATCCCAACTTAGCAAGTCCGCTATATGTGAGGCTCCAGTTTGGCATCATCTTGAGCAACGACGGAAATATATCGAGCGGACTGCCCGAAGCGCTCTTGCCTGTATATGCAGCAAGGAATGCGGGCACAAGCACATCGGCCGAATACTGGTCAACACCTCCGTTGGCGGCATCGTAGGTCTTGCCCTCAAATGCTGCTCCCGACCCCACAGGATAGACTGCCCCGGCATACCGACGCTCAAGGCGTTGCTGAATGACAGGGATGTTCTTCATGAAGTCGTTGAATGGTTTGGAGTTGTAGTTGTTACCTATGTTTCCACTGCCCGAGAAGGCCGACCTGAGTGTAAGTACGGTCATTTTGAAACTACCGCTCTGAGTTGCCGGCATTCCTTCATACATGAATCGGATACTACGCGACTTGTTCACATTGCGGCTTGCACTGAGGTCGATTTTCAAATCGCGCAGCGGCTCGAGTGTCACTTTCACCTGCAGGTCTTCAGTCCCGTTGGTGGTGACAGGCGTGGTGATGTTGGAGTCGTTCTGTATGAGCCATCCATGATCCATGGCTTTGTTGACATACGAGTCACCTATAGCTCCGAAAGCAAAATCAAGGCCTGGCGAGAGAATGCCGTCAATCGACTTCTGGCCAAACGCATCGCCTATCTCCGTGCGGAATCCAGGCAGAGTCATTGAGTAGTCGTTGCGGTAAGAAAAGGTGACGTTACGTATCATCATCAGACCGCGGGCCAACACCTGTGCCGTCTTATACCACCCCTTGTCTTCAAGTGGGGCCTTGGCTACAACCGATATCTTGACAGGTATCGTATCCTGATTTTTCACGCGTATCGTGTTTTCATCCACTTTCGTGTATTTCAGGTTGTAAGACTTACCTTCTTGTGTCGTGGCTCTCACCTCCAACCGCTTTGAGTTCTGGCCGTGTTTCACCTCGGTGTAGGTAGAGTCGTTCAGTGTCACCTCGTTGGAGAATCCCTTCTTGCGGCTTGTACCCGACAGTGCATCCTTATCGTCGGCACTGGCGTCGTCACCCTGATTGTTGGCAGATACCTTCTTTGGCGCGGCAGAAGGTGCAGCGGTGGTACGTCTTGCAGCCGACGCAGTTGCCGTCTTATTGCCCGAGAATCGCTGGTTAGCTGCATCGAGGAATTTCACCTTCTTGTAAAAGGTCTCCAACCGCAGCTGACCGTTGATATTTATTTTGCGTGTCGAGGTAGCTGTATGTCCAAGCGACGTACCATCTTCGAGTTCCGTACCGCGATTCCAACCATACGTGCTGTTATAACTGCCGTCGAGCCCCACCCAATCGAGCAAAGGAATCTTATCGAGCGGCACCTTGTAGGAGGCATTGAAGGTGGAAGCATAGGTGAGAGGACGCCCAAACGATGCAAGGCTGTGTTTCACCGAGTCTTTCCATGCCTCATAGGCATCGGGATAAAGGCTCTTGTTGATGACGGTATAAGGTTCCTCTATTTCGGCATGAGTGGCCGATGTATATTGCATTTTCAGAGCCTTGAACAAATCCCAGCTGAGGTTGAACTGGCGATTCCACAAGAACTGCTCGGAGAAGGTGACTGGCAGACGTACACCCTCGTTGATATCGCGCTCCTGGAATTCATAGTAACTGCGCGAGATATCGGTGTTGAAGCCTATGCTCTGTGGCAGGTAATTGAGGTTTTGAGCCTTGATGATGTCGAGCCACTTCGATTTCCCCTTCAGGTTTTTAAATGGTTCCCACGTCTTGTACTTAGGCGAATACTGATAGGTCATGTTGAACTTCCAGTTTTCCTCGTTTTCATACACCGTGGTTTCGCCCGTCTTGTATCGTTGGCTATAAGAATATCCGAATGAGAAGTTAGAAGGGTCGTACGGCATCGGAACACGGCTTGTATAAGTGGATTTCCAGTTTGAGAGTGAGAAGTTCTTGCTTTTCACCAGTGTCTCTGTAAGACTGCTCAGCGAATCGCGTTCTGCAGCCGTCTCACATTCATCAAGGGCATCTTTCAAGAGCATATCGGTGTCAAACGGATTGTACTTAGGCGATATCTTCTGCCACGAATACGAATAGTACACAGGGAGGTTCATACGCCAGTTTTCGGGGAAGAACTTACCGAGGTCGAAGCTGGTTGTCAGGCTCCACTCGTAGAGGTTATCGTCGCGACGCGAGGCCAGACTTTCCTCGAGACCTCCATATCCGGCTGTCTCCATGTGTCCGTTAAGGTTAACACTACCTAGGTCTGACAACTGGAGGCTGAGGTTACCCTGCGCAGCATATCCACCTTCGTTCACATAATCTTGCAGTCGCAATTCGTTCACCCACACCTCTACCGAGTTAGTCTGTCGCCCGTTGTTGCGCACACCTATCATCATGGTCTTCACTTCGCCCAATGATGGGTTGCCCATCACACTCACCTTATTGTTCGGATGGTTAGGGTCGTAGTCATAATACAGCTCGGTGTAGCTTGCAGCCCCATTGGCCTTGGCCACATTGCGGTCGTGTTTCAGATGGGTGAAGATGTCGAAGTCGATATCTACCATATTCTCTTTCGGCCACACGGCCTCACATCCGGTCACCGTGTATGTGTCGTAGTGTCCGGGTGGTGTGAGTGTGAGTGGTATCTCGTATTCATAGTAGTTGCTCTTATAGTCGCTTCCCAGACGTACAAACACGCTCATCTGATTGTCTTGCAACAGGTTGTCGTTCTCCAATGCATTAGCGTGTATGAACATTTGCAGATGCTTGTACTTACGCAGGTCTTGTGTCATGGTTTTATACACCGCGCGTGCATCGCCGGCAGCAAGGTCTTCAACGGTGATTGCAAGAGCCTGCTCGTTGGCTTGAGTCAGCTGCGGCTGGTCGGGATCGATTATTCGGGTAATGCCTGGCGGCAGCACATAGTTGACAGGAGTCTTATCGTTGTTTTCCTCGATGTTGACTGCTGCAGTCCTCACTGTTCCACTCACACTTGGTGAGTTGCCGGTGAAGAGAGGTTTGTTATAGCTGCGCCACTCTCCCTTCACAAGGTCGAACGATGCGAAACGCAACACAATTGGTTCTTCAAAATCGGTGAGGTACAACCTGACGAACCGGATACTGCTCATATCGCTGATGCTGCCTACCTTCGAGTCGTAGGCATCTACCGGTATGCGGAACTGATACCATGTGGCATCTTCGGTCTTCCCATTACGCAGTTTCACGCTTGTCTTACGCTCATCTACGATATAGTTGCGACCCAGCACCATGTCTTCAGGACGTATGGAGAGTTTGTATTGGAAGAAGTTCTCATATTCGTTCATCGTATAGTCCTGACTTATGTCTTCCACGTCAGGAGTGGTCTTGTAGGCTGTACTATACGACTCTCCGCTCTCGCTCGAGTTTGGCGAGTTGCCTTCGGGGTTGTTGATGTACTTGTAGCGGTCGAGAATGCTGGCACGTTGTGCATCGAAGTCGGAACCACGGAAATAGTGGTAGTTGTCGCCGGCTGGGTCTTCATAGATAGAGTCGAAAACGGTCTCGCTTACCTTTCCTCTTATAGCATTAAGATAGTCGGCATATGCTCCGTAGGTACGTTCCTCGGTAGATGTGAGGCCGTTGAGACCTATATCTTGTTTTTGCCGCGCTCCGCTCTCGGTCGAGAACGAATATACCACGCTCTTTTCGTTTGGTACACGTCCCCATGCTGTTTCAGAGTACGACGAAACGCCGCTGACCGACATGCCACTCTCGTAGAACTTCTTTCCGTCCTTCAGCACGTCTTCGCTCACATCGCCCAGGTTGATGTAGAAGTCACCTCCATACTTGCGGCCGTCGTTAGCCTGATTGGTGTATATGAATGGGTCGAGCAGCCAGAATTCGACATACTGTACGTTAGAAGCCTCAAAGTCGCTCATACCGCCATCCACCTTACGCATCATTCCGCCCCACCGCTGCCGTGGGTTATTGAGGTGTCCGTTCTGGTCGAGGTCGGTATCGAGGTTGTAGGCACCTCGCTCGCTTGGGTAGTATGCAAGGTTGAGTATTGGCAGGGTGTTGGCTGCACCTTGGTTCACATCTTTATTGGGATATACCTCGCGAACATACACTTCGCGCATATAGTGATTGGAGAGTTGGTCGAGATCGTTTTTAATATGCCCTGGTGTGAGCGATGAACTTCGGCGTGTGAACAGGGGGTCGATGTTATACCAGGCAAGACGGGCACGTCCGTAGCCGTATCTCACATCGTTACTCAAATTGCCGTATTGCAGGTGTGATGGTGTCGAACTCATCATCCAGGCAGTCGGAGTGCTTATGTCAATACGCTGTTTTGTGTTTTCAAAATCATCGAGGTATGAGGCGTTGCCTTGTACACCTTTCGCCTTGCCTGCGACAAGTTGTGCAAACTCACCACTCAGAGTAATACTCGATGGTTGCACCGCATCGATGAATGGCAGCCTGTCAATCACGTTGGTCAGCCACTGGCTCTGCTGTTTCCAGTTCACACCCAATCCCCATACCATGTTGTTGAGCGGCTCGGCTCCCATGGCAACCTTGGTTGTTTGTGGTTTCTCGCTCACTTTCATAAACGTACCGCTCAGCTGGAAGTTCTTGGTAAACTCGTATGTCCAGTTAACACCCAGCATCGTCTTTCTCACAAGCGAGAAGTCGGCCAGACTCTCAACACGTGCTGTCACTCTTGTGCCGGCATCTATGATGCTTTGGTTGGTGATTCTTGCTATACCAGCAGCGTAATCCACCTCGTAATCGACATGTTCGGTCAGTATTACACCTCCTGCCTCAAGCACTACTGAACCCTCGGGTATGTAGCTGGCACCGAGGTCTATTTCGCTGCCCGAACTGGCTTTATATTCGCCCTCGAGCGTGAATTTGTTTTTCTCTGCCATCTGTTTTGCTACGGTCTTGGTCGAGTCGTACAACTCATCGTAGCAGTATCGGTTGCCCAGTTCGTCATCGCCCAGTTGCGCACGCAACCAGTCACCGAATGGTTCGACGACAGGGAATATGATGCGTCCCTGACTTGATATGACGGTGTAGCCCTCTATAAAGTCGAACTTGCCGTTAGGGTTGGTCTTTTGGTTGTCATCCAGTCGGTCGAGGTTCATCATCTTCAGGATGGTGGTATTCTTGAATGCGTTTTCGGGTATGTACGACACCGATACACCAATAGTATCGCTCAAGTACTTTATGTCGAGTTTGAATTTCTCACGTTGTACAGACTGTGCTCCGAGGTAATAGACGTTCTTCATCATGAGATCCCAGTTTCCCATACGTGGCGAGTTACTCGTATTTTTCAGCAATTTCACGTATAGAGCCTGGTCATTATCCTTTATGTCTGACGAGAATTCACCCACCTGATATGTCTGCCCGCCGTATGTATATTCGTATGCAACGGCCAGCACACTGTTGGTCTGTAGTGCGGCCGAAAGCGATACATATCCCAGATGTTTGTTGAGCGTATATTCGTTTGACGAGAGCAAGCGTGCGTTTTCCACTTTCTCATAATCCACACCTCCCACAAGGAAATTGTCGAGCAGGGTGCTTGCCTGGTCGATGTTGCGCACACCTTGATACGAGTTGACAATTGTTGAGTATAGGTCGTTGGCAGCGTTGCGAGGCACGAATTCGCCAGTACCCTGCCAAGTTGAGTTGCTGATTTTTGCACGTTCGGCCAGATCCACGAATCCCACTATGTCGCGTGTGTTTTGTGTTGCGCCCGATGTGTTGGTTACCCATATTTCAACTCGGTTTATCGTGATGCCTGATGTGATTGTTGGGAGTGTTGCACATGCGCGGTCATAGTTGTCGCGGAAGAATTGTGAGAGGAAGAAATGGCGGTTTTCGTCATAGTTGTATGCTTCGAGTTCAAATGCAGATAGCTGTGCACCTCCTCGCGAACTGACTGTCGTTGATTTGGTTTTCTTCTGTGAGATGACGGTTTGCAGTTTAAGTTTGCCGAATTGCAGGTCTGTCGCGATACCGAAGAGTTGCTGGGCTCCATGTACCAGTGAGTTGTTTGAAGGGAAACTTACATTGCCCGCCTCCAGTTTCTTCACTATTTCGTCTTCCTTGCCTTCGTATGCCAGTTTCAGGTTTTTATTGTCGAACGAGAACATGGCTTCGGTGTTATATCCCATATTGAACGACATCTTGTCGCCAATCTTTGCATTCACATTCACTTCTACCTTCTCGTCAAAGTCGAAGCTGGTTACCTTGCGGTTGCGTTCCGACAGCGATGGGTTGTCGGTATATTTGTAATTGTATCCCAGTTTCAGTTCGGCACTCCCGTTAGTGGTTATCCTCACTCCGCCCGGTCCGAATATTTTCTCGGCAGGTCCCAGGTCGAAGTGCATATCGGTGAAGTCGAATTTTTCCTGCCCCTTATGTTGGAAGAGCGAGTCGTTGCGTTGTCTGAAATAGTCTTTGAGATATCGGCGCGAGTTGTATTGGAAGTATTCCTCGGGAGTCATGATGAGCGGTGCACTCAGGTATCGGTCGCCCAGTTTCGTTCCCACCCTGTACATGCCGCTCTTCTCGTCGTATTCGCCTTCCTCCTGTTTCAGGTTCTCTGGGTCGGCCAGGTCGAAACTCGTTTCGTCCATATGCTCCTGAGTTGGGTAGTCTGTTTTCCTCACATTGACGCGCGGGAGGGTGTCAATGGGTTCAACTGACGATTGATGAGTGTTGTATGTATTGTCGTAGGCTACTGAATGAATGGCAAAACATGCAGCTACTGCTGCAAGCAGTAACCACATGCCTCTATTGTATTTCATTCGCATCTTCATTCCTGTCTTTCCCCGAGCGGCTAATAGTCTTTCATCAATTGCCTGTCGTTCATCAATAATTGTCTTTTGAACTCAAAGGCTTTTCAGTGCCAGTTTTATCACTCTCTCTACCTTGGCATCAGGTTCGTCGGTCAGTATGGCTTTCACAACCTTGCTTGTAGGGGCTGGAGGAAATCCCAACATCTTGAGAGCTTCTACTGCCTCGTCGTGCACTTCCTTGTTGTAGCTTACGCCTTTTTCTGTGTCGCCCGCAGTGGTCCGACTCTCTACACCTAATGTCGGAACCTTGTCCTTCAGCTCGAGTATTATCTTCTGTGCCGTTTTTTTGCCAAGACCTTTCACCGTAGAGAGCAGGCGGTCGTTGCCTTCGGTGATGATGCCTACGACCTCGGGTACCGAGAACGATGATAGCACCATGCGTGCCGTGCCGCCACCCACGCCACTCACTGACGTGAGCATGAGGAACAACGCACGCTCCGCGCGCGTGGCAAAACCATATAGTACCCATGCGTCTTCACGTATTGACTCATAAACATACAGCTTGGCTGTCGGCTTGCCTTGAATGGCACTGAATGTGCCAACCGATATGTTGAGCATAAACCCCACGCCTGCACACTCTACCACGGCGGTGGCCGGTGTCAGCTCATCTATTCGTCCGTTTACAAAATCTATCACGATAACTTGTCTTTATTATTGTTTGTGTGTTGAGTCTCCCCACACTTGTTTGTGTGTTAATTTCCCTTGACCGAAGGAAGGGGTTTCACATATTAACGCAACAGTCGTGCTTTTTATTGCCTTTGCTCCATAAAAAACAGATGCAGTGACACTGCAATTATTGGCTGCAACATTTTTGTTCAAGCAGATACCGACTTTGCGGGCTTTTCATTCCAACTCCACCACGGTTATTCCCGTGCCTCCGAATTGCGGATTTTCGTCTCGGTAGCTGCTTACTTCATGTATAGTGCTGAGATATTGACGTATGATTTGTCGCAGGATGCCGTTTCCTGTGCCATGTAGGATGCGCAGATGACGTGAATTGGTCACAATTGCGTTATCCACAAATCGGCTTATTGTCTCCATACACTCGTCAGCCCGCATACCGCGCACATCAATTTCGGGTTGGAAGTTGAGTGTTGTATTGCGTATGGCATCCGATGTAGTTGAAAGTACGATGTTGGCTGTGCGCTCTTGTGCTTTGGGTGGTTTGACAGGTGTCAGACGGTTCTTTTTTACATTGATTTGAATAGAACCAAAAGCTACGAGAGCTTCCTTCCCGTTCAGTTTCATTATACGTCCGGCTGTATTTTGTCCTTGCATCATGACATAGGCACCCACAGTCAGTTCTGCAGTGTCGGCACCCATCCCTGCCTTGTTTTTAGTGTTGGTACGGTCGTATGCCTTGGTGTTTTGAATTCCCTCCCGTGCGACGGTCGGTTGTATCTTCAGGCGTGGTGTTTGCGGTTTATCCTCTATGGTGGTGCTGTCGATTCTTTCTTTGTATCGTTCTAGTTTTTCGCGTATTTGTTTGGTCCGTTCGCGCTCTGCCTGTGCTTCTTTTATGTCGCGTATGGTGCGTTCAATCTCAGCATTCGAGGTGCGCAGCATCTGTTGTGCCTCGTTTCTTGCCTTGTCTATTATCTCGCGCTTCTGTGCATGTATGCGGTCGAATTCGTCTTCGTACCTCTGTATGGTCTGCTCCAGGCGTTTCTCTTTCTGGTGTATCTCCAGGCGTTTGTTTTCCCAGTATCGTTTGTCGCGACTGATGTCTTGCAGATACTTGTCGGCCGACACGTATTCGCTTCCTACTATGTCTGAAGCCTCGGCAATGACTTCTTCGGGCAGTCCAATCTTACGGGCTATCTCTATGGCGAACGAGCTGCCTGGGTTGCCTATGCGTAGCTGGAACAGAGGTTGCATCTGTTGGCGATCGTACAGCATTGCTCCGTTCACTATTCCCTCGGCATCCTGTGCATATTGTTTGAGGTTCTGATAGTGTGTAGTGATTACTCCGAAGGCTTTCTTGGCATTAAATCGTTTGAGTACCGACTCGGCTATTGCACCTCCTATCTGCGGCTCTGTGCCACCGCCAAACTCGTCGATAAGGATGAGTGTGGCATAGTTGGCTTGCCGCATCATGGTTTTCATGTTGAGCAGGTGTGATGAGTATGTAGAGAGGTCGTTCTCCAGACTTTGTTCGTCGCCTATATCTATCAGTATGTTCTGGAAGATACCTGCCGTACTGCTTTCGGCCACAGGTATCGGCATTCCACATTGCAGCATGTATTGCAGCAGTCCTACGGTCTTAAGGCACACCGACTTGCCTCCTGCGTTAGGTCCCGAGATGAGCAGTATGCGCTGTCGAGAATCGAGACGGATGTCGAGTGGGACGACTTTGCGGCCGTGACGTTCGAGCGACATGCTCAGCAGAGGATGCACGGCCATCGACCAGTCGAGTACCTGGCGGTCGTCTAATGATGGTGCTATTGCATCGGTGTCGATGGCAAGGCGTGCCTTGGCTCTGATAAAGTCTATATAGCCCATATACTCATACGACTGAAGGAGGTCGAGTACTTGCGGGCGCACCGCATCGGTAAAGACGGTGAGTATGCGTATTATCTCGCGCCGCTCCTCGCTTTCGAGCTGGCGTATCCGGTTGTTGGCTTCCACCACTTCGGTCGGCTCTATATATACGGTGCGTCCGGTGTCCGACTCGTCGTGTACTATTCCGCTTATCCTTCGTTTCATGGCCGGTGCCACTGGTATGACGAGGCGTCCGTCGCGCATGGTGGGTGTCGAGTCTTTATCGACGAGGCCTTCGGTCTTTGCCTCGCGCAGTATCCTGTGCAGCATTCCGGATATGCTGTTGGATGTCGATTGTTTTTCTTGGCGTATGCGCATGAGTTCGACCGTGGCCGAGTCCTTCACTTGTCCGAACTTATCGAGTATCTGACTTATGCGGCGCACCAGGTTGGGGTATGTCTTGATGTCCTGCGACAGGGCCGTCAGTTCGGGATAGACGGGTTGTTCGTCGCCTTCGCTCTTATGGTTGAAGAAACCGACGATTGAGCAGATTGAATTGAGTGAGCGCTGGAGGTCGAATAGTTCTTCTGCACTGAGGTAGGTGTTCTGAATCTTGATGCGTCGCAGGGCGGCACGCACGTCGTAGAAGTGTTGGTCGGGGAATTCTTCTTCGCGCAGGATGCGCATAAACTCAGAGGTCAGCCGCAGCGAGCGACTAATCTCGTCGTAGTGTGTGGAGAACTGCATCGAAGCGACGCGGTCCTCTCCCAGCGGACACAGACATGTCTCTTTCAGTTTCTGCCTTATGTGGTCGAATCCGAGTTTCTGCTCGTAGTTATCGGGATAAATCAAGGTATATTATCGATAGTGTGTTATTATTCGTTTCCGTCAGTGTGTTATTATTCGTTTCCGTTGCCCCACAGGCGTTCCATCCGTTCCCTCATCTTCGCCTCCTGTGGGTTGTCCTGCGCATTCCAGAAGTGCTGGTTCCCGGCCTGGTCGGGCATGAACTGCTGGCGCACGAAATGTCCTTCGTAGTCGTGTGCATACTTGTAGTCGTTGCCATACCCCAGGTCTTTCATCAGCCTTGTAGGCGCATTGCGCAGGTGCAGTGGTACAGGCAGATTGCCTGTCTGCTCCACATACTCGAGAGCCGAGCCTATGGCCATGTATGCCGAGTTGCTCTTAGGGCTCGTGGCCAGGTAAATGGTGGCTTCGGCCAGTGGTATGCGTCCTTCGGGCCACCCTATCTTATGCACGGCATCGAAGGCTGCGTTGGCCAGCAGGAGTGCGTTGGGGTTGGCCAGGCCGATGTCTTCGCTGGCTAGAATCACCAGTCGGCGGGCAATGAATTCGGGCTGTTCGCCACCTTCGATCATGCGGGCCAGGTAGTAGATGGCTGCATCAGGATTGCTGCCGCGCACACTTTTGATGAAAGCCGATATGAGGTCGTAGTGCATTTCGCCATCCTTGTCGTATGCCAGCGGATTCTGTTGCAGACATTGGGTCACAATCTCGTCGGTTACAACATCGGTCTCGTTGGTGACGAGTTCGAGTATGTTGAGCAATTTGCGTGCGTCACCATCACTATAGCGCAACAGGGCACCCGTCTCGCTCAACTGTATATTACGTTCCTTCAGGCTCTTGTCGGTGTGTATGGTGCGTTGCGCCAACTCTATGAGGTCGGCCTCGTCAAGCGGATTGAGTACATACACTTGACAGCGGCTCAGCAGTGGGCGTATCACTTCGAACGATGGATTCTCGGTCGTGGCGCCGATGAGAGTCACCACACCTTGCTCCACCGCACCCAGAAGCGAATCTTGCTGTGACTTTGAAAACCGGTGTATCTCGTCGATGAAAAGTATCGGGTTACCGCCCTGACCGAAGAAACGGCTGCTCTTCGCC
>CALGGJ010000127.1 GCA_937915745.1 uncultured Prevotellaceae bacterium
TTCGTCTTCTTCCTCCTTGCATGGCATAGTCGGAGTAAACTCCACTCTGCTCATGTTTACGGTCTGTTCAGTTGTCCTTGTTCAGTTTCTTACGCTCGTTGTGGTCGAGTATAATCTTACGTATTCGCATACTCTTAGGTGTCACCTCCACATATTCATCGGCCTTGATATATTCGAGAGCCTCCTCGAGCGACAGCTGTACGGGTGGGATGATATGAGCCTTCTCGTCTGTACCCGATGCACGCACGTTGGTGAGTTGCTTTGCCTTGGTCACATTTACCACGAGGTCGTTTTCGTGTACGTGTTCGCCAACCACCTGTCCGGCATACACCGTGTCTTGTGGGAAGATGAAGAACTTACCTCGGTCTTGGAGGTGGTCCAATGCGTAAGCAAATGCGGTTCCGCTCTCGAGTGCAATCATACTGCCGTTGACACGTCTCACCATATCGCCCTTATATGGCCCGTAGTTCTTAAAGCGGTGTGCCATGATAGCTTCGCCCTGACTTGCAGTTAGCACATTGGTGCGCAGTCCGATGATACCTCGCGAAGGTATCTCAAACTCTATGTTCACACGGTCGTCCTGAGCTTCCATCGACAGCATGTCGCCCTTGCGGCGTGTCACCATATCAATCATCCTGCTTGCAAACTCCTGCGGCACATTGATGGTGAGTTCCTCGATTGGCTCATGGCGTTGTCCGCCTATTTCCTTGAAGATGACCTGTGGTTGACCCACCTGCAGTTCGTATCCTTCGCGACGCATAGTCTCGATGAGTACCGAGAGGTGTAACACTCCGCGCCCCGATACTATCCACTGGTCGGTTGAGCCTTCCTTCTGTTCGACACGCAGTGCGAGGTTCTTTTCGAGTTCACGTTGCAGGCGATCGTGGATGTGGCGCGACGTGCAGAATCTTCCTTCTTTACCGAAGAGCGGTGAGTTGTTGATTGTGAAGAGCATTGACATGGTAGGCTCGTCGATTGATATTGTAGGCAGTGCCTCGGGTGTCTCGAAGTCGCAGATGGTGTCGCCTATCTCGAAATTAGATAGTCCGATGACCGCGCATATATCTCCGCTGCTCACATTGTCGGTTGCCCTGTGTCCCATGCCTTCGAAGGTGTGCAGTTCCTTTATCTTTGTTTTTTCTTGTGAACCGTCGCGGTGGCATATGGTGATGTTCTGTCCCGAGCGCAGAGTCCCCCGATGTATGCGTCCCACGGCTATTCGGCCGGTGTAGGTGCTGTAATCGAGGCTTGTGATTAGCATTTGGGGTGTACCCTCAAGGCGTTGTGGTGCCGGTATGGTTTTGATGATTGTGTCGAGCAGATAGGTGATGTCGGCGGTAGGTGTTTTCCAGTCTTCGCCCATCCATCCCTGCTTGGCCGAACCATATACTACGGGGAAGTCGAGTTGGTCTTCGGTGGCATTGAGTGTGCACATGAGGTCAAACACCATTTCATATACTTCCTCTGGACGGCAGTTGGGTTTATCTACTTTGTTTACCACCACCACAGGTTTGAGTCCTATCTCGAGTGCTTTCTGCAGTACGAATCGTGTCTGTGGCATCGGGCCTTCGAAGGCATCGACCAGCAGTATGCATCCGTCGGCCATGTTGAGTACTCGCTCTACTTCGCCTCCGAAATCGCTGTGTCCCGGTGTGTCGATTACGTTTATTTTGGTGTCCTTATATACTATAGATACGTTTTTTGAGAGGATTGTTATTCCGCGTTCGCGTTCGAGTTCGTTGTTGTCGAGCATGAGTTCTCCTGTCTGTTGTCCGGCGCGGAAGAGGTTTCCGGCCATCAGCATCTTATCTACCAGGGTGGTTTTTCCGTGGTCAACGTGTGCTATGATGGCAATGTTTCTGATGTCTTGCATATTGTTTTATTTCCTAAAAATCGGTATCCTGAAAGGCGCACTAAACGTAACTTTGCAGGCGATTCGGCTGCCCTGGGGAACGCACTAAACGTAACTTTGCAGGCGATTCGGCTGCAAAGTTACTAAATTCCCGCGATGTGGCTTGCATCATTTGTAAAGAATCTGCTTGTTTTGTGCATTAAGCCGGCATGATGTTTTAATATCGTGGGGTTAAAAAACAACGGGGGATGCACATTGTAGCGCATCCCCTCTGTGTTTTTTGTTTCAAGGAGTGTGGTTCACTGGCTTAAATAATCTTGTCGAGTGTGGCAATGTTTTTTGCTACTTCTTCGTCGGTAACCTCGAAGTCCAGCAGCGATCCGGCCAAGTACTGGTCGTAGGCGCTCATGTCGATGAGTCCGTGTCCCGACAGGTTGAACAGGATTACCTTGTCTTCGCCTGTTTCCTTACACTTGAGTGCCTCGCGAATGGCGGCAGCAATGGCGTGGCTTGACTCTGGTGCAGGTATGATGCCTTCGCACTTTGCAAAGAGCAGTCCGGCCTTGAATGTCTCGCTCTGTGGTATGTCGGTGGCCTCCATGTATCCGTCTTTCAGCAGTTGTGATATGATCATACCGGCACCGTGGTAGCGCAGTCCGCCAGCGTGTATGTTGGCAGGCATGAAGTTGTGGCCGAGGGTGTACATCGGCAGCAGTGGTGTGAGTCCTGAGAGGTCACCGAAGTCGTATTGGAATACGCCTCGTGTGAGTTTAGGACAGCTTGACGGTTCGGCTGCGATGAATCGTGTCGGCTTGCCTTCTTTTATTTTGTGGCGCATGAATGGGAATGCCACTCCGCCGAAGTTGCTGCCTCCGCCGAAGCAGGCTATCACTATGTCTGGGTATTCGCCGGCCATTGCCATCTGTTTTTCGGCCTCAAGTCCGATGACGGTCTGGTGTAGTGCAACGTGGTTGAGGACGGAGCCGAGCACATACTTACAGTTGGGTGTAGTCATGGCCAGTTCGATGGCCTCGCTTATGGCGGTGCCGAGGGAGCCCTGGTTGGTTGGATCTATGGTCAGTACGTCTTTGCCGGCACGTGTTGACATTGATGGCGATGGTGTTACCTGTGCCCCGTAGGCCTGCATGATGCTGCGGCGGTATGGCTTTTGTTCATAGGATATCTTTACCTGATAGACTGCTGCCTCGAGTCCGAACACCTTGGCTGCATAGGCCAGGGCTGCACCCCACTGTCCGGCCCCGGTCTCGGTGGTGACGTTGGTAACTCCCTGTTTTTTGCAATAGTAGGCCTGTGGCAGGGCTGAGTTGAGTTTGTGGCTGCCCACAGGGCTCACGCTCTCGTTCTTGAAATATATGTGTGCAGGTGTGCCGAGTGCTTCCTCCAGCCCATAGGCGCGCACCAGCGGTGTGGAGCGGTAGTACTTGTATATGTCGCGCACCTCTTCGGGTATGTCTATCCATGCATGTTCCTGGTCCATCTCCTGACGGCACAGCTCTTCGGCGAATATCGGGAACAGGTCTTCGGCCTTCAGCGGCTGATGTGTGCCTGGATGTAGTGGTGGCAGGGGTTTTGTCACCATGTCGGCCTGAATGTTATACCACTGGCGAGGTATGTCGTCCTCTGCCAGGAAGAATCGTTTCTGTCTTTTGCTCATTGTTTTGTCGTTTGTTTTATGGTTAGTACTAAGATTGTGTTATTCACTGCGGGTTCAGATCAAGATATCAGCATCGTTTTTGGGGGTTATGCCCACAAGCAGGTTGACACCGCCCCGGGGAACGCAGGGATACGTAACTTTGCAGGCGAATCGCTTGCAAAGTTACGTATAGTTTTTCAGTCTGCCAACTTTCCGCGCAATTTATTTACAAAAAGACGCCTGCAGACGTCATTTTCCTCCACGTTTTCACCCGTTTGCACCGTTTAATGCATCGATGTGTTTTTCTGAGAGTGCGCAGTCGCAAGGCCGAGAGTGCGCAGTCGCAAGGCCGAGAGTACGCAGTCGCAAGGCCGAGAGAGCGCAGTCGTGGGGTGGTAATATTTCATGCTCTCATAAAAACATTCCACGTACGACCTTCGGCAAAACTCATGTTTTCAAACTTTTTGTCGTTCTCCTTTAAGCCCATTTCGCTTTTTTTTCGTAAATTTGCCCACACAATCTGTTATCAAACTTATCATTATGAACCGGAAACAACAAAAAAGTATTATTACTTTGTGCTGCATCATGACCCTGATGCCGGTGGTGCCTCTCGCCGTGAAGGGTCAGAGCCAACTCTACCCCCAGCACTTCGACCTCGACGAGGTCATCCTGACCGACGGTCCGCTTCGCACCGCGATGGTGACCAACGCCAACCTGCTGCTTCAATACGATGCCGACCGCCTCATGACACCATTTGTGAGGGAGGCCAAGCTGTCGGCCACCACCGACCCCTCCAGCCGCTACTACCAATGGGAGACCCTGCACCCGTCGTTCGGCAACTGGGGACAGAAAGACTGGAGCCTTGAAGGACATGTAGGCGGCCATTACCTCACTGCCCTGGCATTGTCGTATGCCTCCATGAAAAACGACACCGAACTGGCACGTCTGTCACGGCAGATGAAAAACAGGCTCGACTACTGCATCGACATCATGAACGATTGCCAACGTGCATACGACACCAGCACCAACGGCATGTACGGTTTCGTGGGCGGACAACCCATCACACAGATATGGACCGCCCTCTACTCGGGAAACATACAACCCTACAAGCAGTGGGGCGGGTGGGTGCCATTCTATTGCGAACACAAAGTGCTTGCCGGACTGCGCGACGCATACGTCTATGGCGAAAACGAGACAGCCAAGGAGCTTTTCCGCCTGTTGTGCGACTGGAGCGTGAACGTAGTATCGAAACTGGGCGACTCCGACATGCAGAACGTGCTTGGCAACGAGCACGGAGGCATGAACGAAACCCTGGCCGACGCCTACTGCCTGTTCGGCGACGAAAAATATCTTACAGCAGCAAAAAAATACAGCCATACCAGCATGATAGACGGGATGCAGACACTCGACACATCATTCCTGTCGGGCAAACACGCCAACACACAAGTACCCAAATACATAGGATTCGAACGCATATACCAACTCGACAAAAAAGCCACTACCTACCGCACTGCCGCACGCAACTTCTGGACCGACGTGGTACGCAACCGCACCGTGTGCATCGGAGGCAACTCGGTTGACGAACACTTCCTCCCAGCATCGGCCAGCAACCGATATATCGACAACCTGAACGGCCCCGAGAGCTGCAACACCAACAACATGCTGAAACTCTCTGAAAGCATATTCGACGACACACACACTGCCGCCTATGCCGACTTCTACGAAAATGCCATGTACAACCACATACTCTCCACCCAAGACCCCAACACCGGCGGATACGTCTATTTCACGACACTGCGCCCCGGAGGATACAAAATCTACTCGCAAGTAAATCAAGGCATGTGGTGCTGCGTGGGTACAGGAATGGAAAATCATGCCAAATACGGACACTTCGTATATACCCACGACGACGTTGCAAGCACACTCTACATCAACCTCTTCACACCAAGCCGCCTTACATCTTCCAACTATGCACTGACTCAAACCACACGATTCCCTTACGAAGAGCGAACCACACTCACCATCAACAAGGCCGGAACCTACACCATAGCCATACGACACCCCTTCTGGACAACCGGCGACTACGCCATCAGAGTAAACGGAGAGACACAAACCATAACCGCAAGGGAAGGCATTGCATCGTATGTCAAACTGGGACGCACATGGGCGTCCGGCGACAAAATAGAAATCGACCTGCCCATGAAACTGCGCATAGAGCAATGTCCGGGACTGTCAGAATATATCGCATTCAAGTATGGTCCGATACTCTTGGCAGCCAAGATATCTACCGCCGACCTCAAAAACGAATATGCAGGCTCGGGACGTATGGACCACGCACCAGGCAGCATGGGCAGCGCACTATCGGTCGCTACATCGCCACTGCTCATCGGTCCACGCAACGAAGTACTCGACAAAATCCGACAGACAGGCGACATGCAGTTCACCATCGATGCCACACGCACCGATGCCGAGACCTCATGGCACACACTCGACCTGCAGCCATTCTTCGCAACCCACCACGCACGCTACATGATATACTGGTATCAGCAAACAGCCGAGCAATACGCCAAGAGCACCCTTGCAGCCGAAGAATCCAAGATGCTGGCATTCCTCGCACGCACCATCGACTACGTGGGCACAGGCGAACAACAAAGCGAGGCCGGACATCAGGCCACATACTCCACCTCGTCAACAGTCGGCACATACAACAGCGAGACATACCGCGACGTCAAAGCAGGCGGATTCATCCAATACGTGCTCGACACCAATGGCAACAGCTCCGACCTGAGCATAGCCTGCCGGTTCACCACGGCCGACAAAGGACGCACAGCAGCCATCTACATCGACGGTACAAAAATAGCCGACTACACCGTTCCATCATCAGTAACATCGGCCGTCAACGGATTCTACTACCAGGAATTCCCAATACCCGACGCACTGCTACTCGATACCAGCGGCAACAACAAGACCTCTGTCACATTCCAGATACTGGCATCGGGCACCACACCATGTCCGGGACTATACTACCTGCGACTGCTGAAAGACTACAGCAAACAATACGCCACAACCTACCGATTCAACGCAATCGAGTAGGAGGAAAATGAAGTAGTTTTCCTCCTACTTCATTTTCCGACCTC
>CALGGJ010000128.1 GCA_937915745.1 uncultured Prevotellaceae bacterium
CGTATTCCGTCGGGTCATTCCTCATCTGCCAAGCGAACATTGCATACTGAGCGACATAAGTTCGGTGAAGACTGGCTTTAAAGAGTTCTACGAAGCATCGGGCTTCCATTACGTATCGACCCATCCTATGTTCGGACCCACGTTTGCCAACCTCGGACAGCTGTCGAACGAGAACGCAATCATCATCAACGAGGGCGACTTCATGGGACGTTGCTTCTTCAAGGAGCTATATACCCGCCTCGGACTTCACATCTGCGAATATACCTTCGACCAGCACGACCGCACCGTGGCCTACTCGCTGTCAATACCATTCATCTCGACATTTGCTTTTGCTGCTGTCATGAAACATCAGGACGCACCGGGCACCACCTTCAAGCGTCACATGCAAATAGCCAAAGGCGTGCTGAGCGAAGACGACACGCTGCTGCGCGAAATACTGTTCAACCCCTATACCAAGGACCAGGTGTCGCAGATACGCGACGAGATGAAAGAACTGATAGAAATAATAGAGCAGAAAGACGAAGACCACATGCAGGCCTACCTCACGAAAATACGCCAGAACATAAAATAGGCATCCATCCGACGATAATTGACCGGCACATTCCCACGATGACAAAAATGAGTGCGTACTCGCAGTACTGAGAGTGCGCACTCAAAGCGTTACGAGTGCGCACTCAAAGCGTCACGAGTGTGCACTCAAAGCGTCACGAGTGCGCACCCACAAAACAGCCCCTGCAAACTATGCTGCAGCGGCACACACATGCAGTGTCGCATACTTTATTCCTCTGGCTTCTGAACAATGGTGGCCTGGAACTCATCTTCCGACATAAACAGCAACTTGAAGAAGTCGATGAGAGTCGGAATCCAGCTTATGCCACACACGAAGAACAGAATGAGATAAATCCACCCCTTCTTCTTGTCGCCAATGTAGAACTTGTGGGCTCCCCATACACCAAAGAACCAACACAGCAACGTTGCGGTAAGTTTACTCTTCATAGGCACATAAATTTGATATTGACATAACTGACGAAATGAAAGAAACTGCGTAGCCAGGGCGGCACGTATCCTCCACATCGCATACTTTCCGACAGCAAAGATATAACATATTTATTACAAACACAAATTTTTCGTTGCAAAATTTCATTCTTTCAGCAATAATCATTACATTTGCACACCCATAGAGGCAGAAGTTACAATAAGATGCAAACATCTGCAACCGGCAGGCAACCGAAAACAAGCCAAAGTGACGCAATGGACAACGACGAAAACAAAGAGAAACATCTCATATCGGGCACCAACGCCATAGAGCGTTTCCTCATCAGCCTCTTCTTCATCGAGGTCATCGGACAGACTCTTACCGCACTGACTTCACACCTGCTGCGCCTTGCCGGACAACCATGGCTCTACAACCAAATCCACTCCATCCCATACTTTCATCACATACTCTTCACTGCTCTGCTGGCAGTAGCAATTGCATTAAATGTGAAGCAAATTATAAATAAAAGAGATAAAAAACAGACATATTAAGCACTATCTTAATAAATAATTCGTAAATTTGCGCGAATTTTACATAAACAAAAACAGGAAACATATATACAAAAAATGAACCGCACAATCAGACTCATAGTGACTGCCCTGCTGACACTAACCATGGCTATGCCGGCAGGCGCACAAGAGTTGAAACTCAAACCGCTAAAAGCAAAAGACCTGGCACTCGACATCGAACCAAAAGAGAAAAAAGCAGGCCAAGGCCCTTGGGGATACACATCAGCAGACGGGAAGTTCATCATCAAAGCAGTATTCGAAGCAGCCGACAACTTTAACAGGGGACATGCACGTGTGAAGTACAACGGCAAATACCAAATACTCAACCTCAACGAAGAGACAGGCGAACTAAGCCTCTCTACCCCATACGACGAAATGAGCGACCTCATCAACGGAAGCTACCGCATCGTAGCCAAAGGTGGATTTTACGGAACCATAAAGCCTGACGGAACAGTCATCGAGGAAGCCGAATACGACAACATGGAAGAAAACAAGCGCAACGGATTCAATGTGCGCATAGTTACAAAAAGCGGACTGTACGGAGCCTTAGACGACCAAGGTAAGGTAAGCGTAGCACCGGCATATACCACCATATCCGAACTGAACGAAGGAGTAGCCATCGTAATAAAGAACGGCAAGCGCGGAGCCATATCACCATCACTGGAACTGACCGTACCAACCGAATACGAATGGCTCGAACCATCAGGAGCCCGGCACCTGCTGGCACAAAAAGACGGACGCATGGGAGTCATCACATACGAAGGCGAGATATTCATACCAATCGAATTTGACGAAGTGACACTAAGCCAGTCCAAACGCAACTACATAACCAAATATGCAGGCAAATACGGAGCCGTCACAGCATCTACAGGCAAGGTGATACTGACACCACAACTCAACGAAGCACCCGAACTCAAACAAAACAACAACCTGATACTGCAAAACGACATCCTATACATCATATCCGACCACGGAGCAAGCTGGTGGCACATGTCGAGCAACCTAGACATCACCAACACATCGGGACTGTCGATGAACGACACCGCACAAATGAATGTCATCCCACTCGGTACCGAGATGCTCATGATATGCAAAGGCGATGCACCCTACTTCATATCAAAAGACAAGAGTGTAGTATGGTCGGCAAACGATGAAGTGCGCAAATGGGCCGAGCAACCAATACACTACAACCTGAAGTGCGAAACATTGGAACGCACAGGATACCTCAGTGCAAAAAATGTATATGACAAGACAGTACACCTGATACAAAAACTGCAAATATCATGGCCGGTAGCAGCCGAAGACCCACGAGTTGACGTCACACTCTGCCAGCAAACCCTGCTCAAAAACATGTCGCGCATCATCCTGGGCGACACATGCAGCATCACATTCGAAGACATAGACTCACTGCTCAACTACGCTACCAAACACGCACTCGACCCACAAGGACTCACAAACATCGTGGCACTCAACGGCGAGCCAAAGAAATTGAGTACAGAAGAAGGTGGCTATGAAATAAAATACACCGGCAAGTTCATGGGCGATGAAAGCAGCTCGGATGCAGCATACAACCTGTACAAGAGCGAAGACTACATAGGCGCAGCACACCCTAACCAACGGCCGATATACATACACTTCAACAAAGCCACAGGAAAAAACTACACACTCGACGACCGATTCTCAAAAACGGCACATATCACCATGGTCAACAACCTCAAACGAGGTTCAAACATAGTATATATCAATGCCGACGACAGCGAAATATTCGAAAGCATAAAAGACAGCCAGATAGACGATGTAAACGAAAACTTCTATCAGCAAGACGGGACCACATACTTCTATCTGCATCCTGTGTATTCAATACGTCCGATATACGTAGGACTGAAATTCCTGGGCGACATACGTCCGGAAACAACAAAAACACAGAAATCAGCCACCAACGAATACACATTTACAAGCTACGACCTCGAATACTTCGGCCTGCACGACCACGTAAAGACCATGACCATAACCTACGCCAACCAAGCCACACGCCAATATCTGTTCAACATCGACGGACAGCTCGAGACCATCGACGGCTACGACCCATTCATAGACCGCAGAGACGAAAGCCCGTCGGCAATATACTACAAACGCGACAAGCTGGGACGTATAATCATGCCTGTTGCAGACAACAACGAAGGATACCAAGTGACCGAAACCGACAATCACGGCAACTGGACTGCACGCAAACACCGCGAAAGCTCACAGACCGAATCGCGCACAATCACATACTATTGAACCCATACAAAGCAATTGCACACAGGGCTAAAGCAGGAGAAGAACACTCACACGGATTAGGGCAAGTATGTAAAACAAGTAATCGGGCAACCGCAATAGCAGTCGCCCGATTCTCAGTATGATGTGCGATTGGTCGAACCCCACATTACGTGCAAGGATTCGCCACCCACCAATTATTGGAATCCTCCGTTGATAAACCAATAGCGCCAATCGCCACTGGCATTATCCGATGCGTTGGTTGTAGGATTCTGCGACTTCTTGCTCTTTAATGTCGGAGCAGTCTCGCGCACGTTTCTCTCTATCGTCTCCGACAGTTCGCCCAACGAAATGAATCCCTGATTTTCTTTAAGAATCCTGAGCAAGTAGTACGTAAACAAGCCATGACCCTGCTCATCGTAAGCCTGAGCGGTCTCAGCACCCGACGCAGCAGACATAACAACCACGTTGCCATTGCTTATTGTACCCTCTTCGGCAGCCATTCCTACACCACGTGTACCACGGGTCACACCTTCATTATCACGGTTTACACCGCTGAAACATGCGTCGAGGAACACTGTTACCTGATGGAATCCAAGGTTGCCAAGACGTGCGTAGAAGTCGTCGAGAGACACTCCATCTTGTGGTTTCTCACCTCCATTCACATCGGTTGGAAGCAGATAGGCCTTGCGGTCGGCATCTTGCACACCATGACCGGCATAATATACGATAAGATTCTTGTTTCCACGGTTGGTGAGGCCCTCAAGCCAGGACATCTCTTCGTCAACCAACATATATTTTGTCACATCTTCGCGCTGGTGAACATTTAGTGACGGAATGCCAAGCAACTTATCGCAGTAATAGGCAAACACACGTGAATCGTGTATTGCATAAGGTACATCAGCCGCGGTACGATAGTTTTCGTTACCGATTATCAGAGCATAAGTATTGTTCCGTGAATCAACCGAAAAGACCTTGAGCGAATCGATATCCGATGTCGCATAGTCATAATCCTTGGCAGCTGTACCGCCAGAGCCTATGCACTTTTCGACAGAAGCCTTTGAAAGTCCGTGCTGATTGCAGTTAGCCGTTGTGATGTCGGCAGGCAGACGGCGAATTTCTCCGGTATAGAGCGAGTGGCGCACCGTTCCATTGATTTCGTTTTCCTTGGCAAACACATATTGTCCGATACGTGCTGTTGGGCTGATAGAGATTGTCACAAGATTGCAATCTACGAATGCCTGATCTTCCACACGGCAGTGGTCGGGTATTGTGATTGCAGTCAGTCCGCTTTTTGCGAATGCAACGGTCTCGATTACCTGTAGTTGGCTTGGCAGCGAAATATTGCGCAACTTGCCACAGTTCAAGAAGGCAGCCCATCCGATGCTCTGCATATCGTTGCCATTGAAGATTACCTCGCTCAGTTCACTTTGATCTGCAAATGCGCACGAACCGATGCGCAGAATGCCACGACCAATATCCACCTTTTGTATCTTAAGGCCTTTTTTCTTCCATGGTGCCACATTGACACGGTTGTATTCATCCATAATTACCCATTCACCCTTCTTCGATACATTTCTGAGGGTTAGGGTCTTTCCGTCAAAGGCCCATTGCAGGTCGGTGCCGCAAAAACCTTTGTTGTCCTGAGCCATAATGCTCACTGAGCAGAGTATGGCAGCAATAGTCATAATAAGATATCGTTTCATAATGGTTTTTTCTTTCTTGTTTGTTATGTTTTGCTGAATAATCTCTGTTAGAATCTATATTGAAGATAGATGCGGGATGCTTTATTCTTGAACTTGTAGTTCAAATAATCTACATCCTTGCCGAATGTGTCATCAAATGGCTTGTATTTGTTTTCACCGCTGCGCGTTTCAAATCCCACACCGATATGTTTCCATGACAAGCTTGCGCCTGCCGCTGTATAAACACCGTGCGACCAGTTAAGACGCATTGCAACACCATCATTATTCGAATCATATGTACCTGTAACGTAGTGGTCTTCATCAGAGTCCTTCGGAATGAAGCAGAAGTCGATATTATATCCGAAGTGGAAATAGCCGTTGATTTTCAGAAAACTGACTCCACTGCCTGAATTTGCGAACGGGGCAATAGTGATTGACGGGCCGAGTCGCATGCCATAGTTCGCTTCATACTTCTCAAAGCTCCATGGTGTGAAAAAGCATTCCTTGCCCTGACGTTTCGGGTCGGTGGTAAAGGTGGCCTCAGCATTGAACTGATATCCATCCTCATACTTGAAGTGACTTACACTGAGGTCGAAGCCTACATAGTCGAGATAGATAGACAAGACATTGCCTATTGGATTGTGCAAACGGAAGTTTTTACCACGGGTAATAGAGACTCCCCAGTTGCTTTTATAGCTGAGGTCTCTTCCATCTCCCATTGTAGGTCCCATTGAGACTCCGTCTTTCGAATCCATCTTTACGTTGTTGTAGGCGAAGTTTGTGAACTTGCGATTGCTCCACACGTTCCTGTTGTGTGCATTTCCCAGCTTCTGTGCAGAGATGTTTTGCTGCATCTTGAGGATGTCGTTGACTGTTTGGATTTCGGTCAGGTCTTCATCCTGGTCGATGTTGGCCAATCTGTCGTCTTGATCAGTTTGTGCAAACACTGATAGCGCGAACATGGAGACCACCATTGCATAAACGAATTTCATTTTCATGTGCATTTAGTTTTTGATGTTTATATTTCTTTTAACTGTTATCTTTCACTGTTATCCTTGTTTTATCTGTCGGCTATTCCCTGTTTGCAGGGTTTGCCGGTCTTTGTTTATTTGCTTCTCCGCTTTGTTTCTTGATTTATATGTCTGGCTTATCTTGCGTTGTCGTTGATGATTGTAATCCATTGCCTGGCCACAGTCATCTTCGTGTCTGCACGCATACTGTTTTCGAGCCAAGACTTGAATTCAGCGTACGATGTAGTGCGGACTGTGCGCTCTCCTTCTCCGTAGTCAGGACATTTGGTGAATTTGTTTGGTGAATAAATGATAATGATTTGGTTCATTTCGTTTTTTGTGTCGGTTTGCATTATATATGCAGGCAGGTCGGAGCCTCCGTTGCGGTCGAAGAAGGTGTATCTGCGCCCGCTGTCCACTTTATAATAGTCTGTGCCGAATGGTACGAATGTGCTCACTTGGTCGTCGCCGTGCCATGCATATACTGCCACGTATCCGCTTGCCGGTGCACGGAATGAGATGTATATGCGTTCTTTGTTCCTGAACTTGTTGTTCTCGTAGCTGTCGGTGGTTCCTCCTGCCAATACTTTCCAATCGAACGATGGTTTGGCTTGTGTCACTTCGCGTACTTCGCCATAGACTTCAGCTTCAATCACGAGGTTGCTGCCTTCAAACCGTGCAGTAAACTGTGTGGGTTTTGTAGCTCTCACCCAGTCGCCCATGGTCTGTGCCATCATCTCAAATCGCATACTCGACGATGCCACACCGTCGGTTTCCGTATCCAAGATATAGTTTTCTTCTTTCAGTTGCTGACCGAATGCGTTTCGCAGAGCGTCTATTTTTGCTGCGTTTTCACATTCTTCCTTTGCTTGCACAAGGCTGATATGGTCATTCTCATGAACGACAAACTTTCCCTGCCCTTCCGACCTTACGGTTTTCTGTGCCATGCAGTGGCTTGAGACTATGAGCGATATGACTGTGAGCAATATTATATTGTGTTTCATAATGTCGCGGATATGTGTGATGTATGGTATGCCTTGTGATTGTTATTTGAGTTCGAGAGGTATGAGTGTAGCGTTGTTCTTACCTTTGTATTGTGACATCTCATTGCCTACCGGTGCCCCTATGTATGTAGGGTCGCACAGGGTGTATGTTTCTCCGTCGAGGTTGTACTGTGCTGCACCTCCTTCGGCCTTGAACTTGTCGGTATTGTTAAACTTCACTGCTGCAGCGAGGTGTCCCGGATAATATACGAGTGCGCATTTCAATCCGAGTACTTCGCGCACGAGGCGAGTGAAGAGTATTGAGCGGTCTTCGCAATCGCATCCTGGGTAGAAGAGTGTTTCTTCGGCAAAGAACGGGCGGTCGCCACCCCACACCTGGTCGTCATAGGCGTATGGCATTGACGTTTGTACGAGGTTGAGCAGGCGTTCCACTTGTTCGAGTTCTGACAGGCCTTCGAGCTGTTTGCGCAGTGCCGGATAGATTTGGTTCCTTACGTCATCGTCGAATGGTGCTTCAGCGTATGCGAGCCATCGTTTGTATTCTTCGGGTGCGATGAATCCTTGTGGGAAGTCGTTGTAGAAGTTGATGAGCGACTTATTTACTGACACATCGATTGCGAAGTCGGGATAGCCTTCGGAGACGAGGTGTCGCACTGGCGACATTTCGCCTTTCAGCTGTTGTGAGTATGGTACATACAGCGACAGTGCTTTCTCCTGGGGGAAGGATGCAGGGCATATGTAGAGAGCCTTGCTGTAGTCGTCTTCTTTTTTCCGCAGGTAGTATTTCTCGTTGTCGAGTACGTAGTATCCGCGGTTCACGATGATGTGCTGACAAGCTATGAGCAGGTAGAGGCGGTTGTCGGTGTCGCTTGCGAATTTCACCTTGTAGCCTGACTGGTAGAGCAGGAATCCTATCAGGAGTTCGGCTTCGTTGGTGTTTGTGCCGCAGAATTCTTCTGCCACTTTCTGGAGCAGCAGCAGGTATGCCCAGTCGCACAGTTTCATCTTACTGCGGAGGTCGAGACAGTCGATGAGCAGGTTGTCGTAGTATTTGGTCGATAGTTGTTTCTGTAGTATGTCGGCTATGTTGTCGGGGGTTATAACTCCGATGTGCAGCCGTTTTGTTTCGTCGATGTGTACGTTGAGTTCTTGTCCGTAAAAATCGACCGGCATGGTTGAATACTGCTGTATTGGTTCGGGCACTTCCACTTTTTCGATTGGGATCTCGGGTTCTTTCTGCGATGGCAACACGAGTTTCTGCTGTGGCGTGGCCGGTTGTGGTTGTGCTTTGTCGCGCAATACTTCAAGTTCTTCTTTATTGAATCTCACTACTTTTTCCACTCCGCGTTCTCTTCCTCCGAATATTCTCAGTCGGTTGGTGGTGTTGGTGTCAGTATATACCACTGGTTTCAGTTCCTCGCGTTGTGGCAGTTGTATTGGTGGTTCGGCTCCTATCTTCTGCCATGCCTGTCGCACGAAGTTGGCGTATGTCTCGTTGTTTTTGCGTCGGAATTCGTCGAATTCTTGTCGTGTGCGGTTTTTGAACTCGTTGAAACGGTCGGCAAAGGTCTTTGGCTTTTGGTTTTCTTCTACGTATTGTTCGATGCCCCGTGTCACTGTGGCGAAGTCGGTGTAGCGTTTCTGTGCGGTCAGGCCTTTGTTGGTCATTTGGTTTTTCACGTATGCCACGTATCGTTCCGACACGTTGGACACGCTGTTGCCTTCGGCTTTCGACAGTGATTCAACGGTTCCTTTGCCTGGTTGGCTTATGGTGATGCGCTTGGAGTTGGTTGGGTCGATGAGTTCCAGTTTGCCTCCGTAGGGCACATTCACCACGGTGGTTGGTGTTACGGTGGTTTGCATCACCAGTGGTTGGCTGCTGCCGTCTTTCATGTATGTGACGTCGCCCACCACGTGGTAGGTCTGCAAGTTTTGAGCCGTAAGCCCTGCTGTCTGCACGACGAGGGTGGCTATTGCTATCAGTCTTGTGGTTTGTTTCATTGTTGGTTGATTGTTTTGGCCTGTTGCTCTTCGCGTTTCCTGGCTTTTGCGGTTTTGTAGTTTACGATTGAGGTGTGCATGAGTCGGGCGGTTCCGAGGAATGCTATGACCGACAGCACCCACGCCATGTTGAAACTGATGTTGTAGTAGGCGAACACTCTGAAGCCTAAATATACGAACAGTACTGATACGATGGCCAGCAGTATGTTGATGCTGTAGGTTGAGCCTACGAGGAACTTCAGCATGATGTTTTCTGAATTCCATGTCCAATCTACAAAGTATCCCACCAGCACTTGGGCCATCAGCACGAGCAGGAAGGATATGAGCCAGTAGAGTGGTTTGCTCAGTGTCTTGAATTCCTTGCTGTAGATGAGTGTCTGTATGCTGTATGCCAGCAACTCCACGCCTGCTATCTTGCCTCCTGGCACCCAGTGTGTGTCAGCGTCTTCATACATTGCTCCGAACATCACTATCTGGTCGGTGATGAGTTCGGGATGTCGCGGCACGTCTTCGGGTTGCAACACACGGAACACGGTGGGCGAGAAGTTGATTTTGATGTCGCCTGTGCGTCCGTAGGTAAGGTCTTTGCCTGCGTATGCGTTGGCCACTTTCACTGCTATCGATGGTTTGTCGGAACCCTCAAATCGCTCGCTTAGCGGCAGGGTGCGTTTTGTGGGGTCGTAGAGTGTTCGCGGCATGTTGACGGTGCCTTCGGTGATATCCACGAAGTATGCGAAGAATGAGTGTATCTCCTTGGTCCATCCAATGCTGTCGATACCGCTGTGGTCGAGCATTTTCAAGGCCCATACTATGTTGTCGTAGTCTTCGGCCACACTCGTTATGGCATAGTTTCCCTCAAGGTCTTCGCCTTCGTTGTCGAAACAGCAATCGACTCCCACCACTTTTGGTCCTGCAGCCTCTATGTCGCGCAGTGTGTTTGCTATGTCGGTGCGGTTGGTGAGGCGTGTGATATCGACTATTGTGATGACACGGCTGGTGTCGGGTTCGCCCGAGTCGCGCAGTATTTCATAGTAGATGTCGGTGAACGAGAAGTTCTCCAGCGCGCGTTTCATCGGGTTGAGCGGTTTTATCGATGTGGCAATGAGTACAAAGAATGCCATCAAGGCGGCGGCCAGAATGGTCACCTGCAGGTCCTTCATGAGCCGCTGCCTGAAGGTTCTCTCCGGTTTCATCTTATTCTCCGAGCAGTTTTGAGAGTTTGCCCTTCAGTTCGGCGCTCTCGTTTTCGAAGGCTTTCAGTATGTCTGCACGGGCGCGCTTGCCATCGTACGACAGACCCACCCATACGTCGGTCTGGCCGTTTACTTCACGATACATGTCGAGTATCACCTCGGTGCGTCCTATGCTCTGTTGCATCACCTGCTTGCTTTCGTCAACAAATTTGCGCACTGCCTCACGGTCGTTCTGCCCCAGTCCCACATCGTTGCCCGAGTCTTCGGCCAGTTCGGCCACCTCGGCGCCCATCATTGTTCCCAGGCCTACACGGGCACGCATCTCGGCAGCCTTGCGGGCTGTGGTATAGCTGGTTGACGACGATTGATTCTGGCTTAGCAGATATTTTGGCAGGCCTACACTTGGTTCTGCACGGCGCAGGTAGAATTCGGTCAGTTGCTTGTCAAGCGGCAAAGTGCCCACCGATGGTTTCCAACCCTCCTTCTTCAGGACCTTGGCCTGTTTCTTGGCATCTTTCAGCACCTTCGATTCGATTTGCTTCTTCGACATCTTGGCAAGTTCCTTACGTTCTTTCACTACTTGTTTCAGTTGGTTGACCGTCATGTCACCCTCGTTTTGCGCGTTCAGTGCGACACCTCCCATGAGGGCCATCACTAAGAGTAGAAATATTTTTTTCATAATTCTGATGGTTTATTGATTGGTTTTGTTTATAATTTTTGTTTCAATTACACTGCCTTGTCCCGTTTCGTCCGGTGGTTCGTGACACACCTTGTGCTGCAAATGTAATACTTTTTGTTTTCACAACAATGTAAAAGTAAAAAAAAATGATAAAAATTTCAAGGATATGTTTGTTTTCTTTACAAAATCGTGCGTGCGCGCTCACACATGTACATATTTAGTATCTCTGCTGCTTAATAACTTTCAGTGCGAGTACTGAGGATTTTGCCCAAGGTTCATGGACTTCGTAACATTTTCTCAGCACCCGACGGCAAATTACACGTGGGGTCGCAGCCCGCCGCTCGTGAGAAAAATTTTCCCGCATCATGCAAGTTTTTCAGAAATATATTGGCAGGAGTCATAAAAAATGCCTATCTTTGCCACATAAATCCCCAAAAACAAGCGCACTATGATTGAAGAGAAACGCATATACCACTGTGGCGAATGCGGTGGTGAGATCCAGCGCCGACAGGTTTTCTGCCCTACTTGCGGCAAGAAACTCGACCACTACGACTTCGAAGAATAGCAAAACCACCTGGCCATGAATATATTAAAGACAGTGACACTCATACTTTTCGTTTGCTTCACACTGGCTGTCAAGTCACAATCGGCCGATGCCTGGCAGACAGAATACGGGCGGGTAGAAAGCAGCATAAGCGTACCAATAATTAAAGATAGGGTGTACGACATAACACGCTACGGAGCCTCCACCCGCAACGATGCAGCCCAAAACCAGCGAGCCATCAACCGCACCATAGAACGATGCTCAAGGGCAGGCGGCGGACGTGTTGTCATCCCACCCGGAACATGGTACACGGGGGCACTGCGCCTGCAAAGCGGTGTCAACCTTGTCGTGAGCCAGGGTGCACACATATGCTTCTCGGCCGACACCGACCTCTACCCACTCGTCACCACCCGCTGGGAAGGACTCGACCTCATCAACTACTCACCGCTCGTCTATGCATACCAGGCCACCGACGTAGCAATCACCGGCAGCGGGACCCTCGACGGATGCGCCAGCAATACAGCGTGGTGGCCCATGTGCGGATCGTCACGCTACGGATGGACACCCTCAACACCCGAAGCACAATCGCTCGGAAGCCGAAGTAGGCTGCTCCGCATGAGCGACAGCCAAACACCAATCGACCAACGCATCTTCGGCCAGGGACACGGACTCCGCCCACAGATGATACAGTTTTATCAGTGCAATCGAGTCCTGCTCGAGGGAGTCAGCATCGTCAACTCTCCATTCTGGTCCGTACATCCACTGCGCAGCAGCAACGTCACTGTGCGCAACGTGACAATCGAAAACACAGGACCAAACGGTGACGGATGCAACCCCGAGTCGTGCGACGGAGTACTGATTGAAGGATGCCGCTTCAACACAGGCGACGACTGCATTGCCATCAAGAGCGGCCGAAACGCCGACGGCCGGCATTGGAACGAACCAAGCCAAAACATCATCATACGCAACTGCAACATGGCAAACGGTCACGGTGGCGTAGTGATAGGCAGCGAAGTGAGCGGTGGAGCCCGCAACATATTCGTGGAAAACTGCAAGATGGACAGTCCTAACCTCGAACGAGTCATCCGACTCAAAACCAACACGTGCCGCGGAGGGATAACAGAAAACCTATACGTGCGCAACATAACAGTAGGACAATGCAAGGAAGCCATAGTGAAGATAAACCTTGTATATGAGCCAAACGAGCAAAGCGAACGCGGCCACTACCCCATCGTGCGCAATATATACATCGACAACATCACGTGCCAGCACAGCCGATATGGAGCATACATTGACGCACTCACCGACTCGACCAACGTACAAAACATCAACATCACCAACTGCACGTGGAACGGCATCACCTCCCCACAGGGTAACCACCTGCAAGGCCTTATGCGCGACATCCACTTCACCAACGTCACACTCAACATAACCCCATAACCCCTACCTTATGTAAGCCCTTCGGGGTTTTCCCCCGAAGCTCATCCCCCATAAAACCACACAACCAATGAACACACAGACAATAGGTATCCTGACATCGGGCGGC
>CALGGJ010000129.1 GCA_937915745.1 uncultured Prevotellaceae bacterium
GCATGTGTTAAGCCTGTAGCTAGCGTTCATCCTGAGCCAGGATCAAACTCTTCATCCTAATAATGTATGACTATGCGGACGCGCCGCCGGCTTCCCAAAAGGGAAGAAGGTGACGGACCGCGTCTCTCTCCGATGTTGTGTTGTCCTTCGCGCCCAGGGCTCTGTATCCGCTCTTGTTCATAATATAACCGCTTACCTGACGACCCGCACGGCATGGAAACCAGGCGGGATGAAGGTAAGGGAATCGACGTATCTTGCTTGTCAACGGCCGCCGGAGGCCGGAGTGGGAACACACACGGCGGATGGGCGGCGTTGCTGCCTTGTTTGCTTGTTCGCAGTCTTTCAAAGAACTCGTTTATGACGTGCCTCCGGGATTTTTTCCCGAAAGCGAGTGCAAAGGTACGGACTTTCCGGCAACCGGCAAAATATTTGACGGACTTTTTTGGGGAACGGAAAGGATTTTACCGTTTCGGTGACTGCGGTCAAGCGGAAACACAATTTTATTTATACGTGCGCGCGAGGAAAAGACAGCAGACGGGAAAAAGGGAGGAAAAGGAGGAAAGGGAGAATGGAGGAAAAAAGGGAGGGGGGACGCGGGACCACGGCGGGAAAACCGCCGTGCACTGACGAAGGGAGGAAAAGGAGGGAAGGGAGAAGGGAGGGAAAAGGGAAGGTGGAAGACGCGGGACCACGGCGGGAAAACCGCCGTGCGCTGACGAAGGGAGGAAAAGGAGGGAAGGGAGAAGGGAGGATGGGAAGATTTTTGCTGTACGGATATCAAAAGAATTATGCTGGTGATGAAATATTGGGGATAATATAAAGAAATAGACTGATGGCTGGAGGCTGGACAAAAAATAATCATTATCTTTGTGGAGGGAAAAGGGCCGAATATCAGAAGATGGGCTCTAACAAAAGAGGGAAGGTAAAGGCTTTAATAACAAAAGGAGACCGCATACGAAAGATGGGACCTAAATATAATTGGGGGATACAGGCATGAATAACACAAAAAGCCGAGGTACTTGAGGTACTTAAGATACTGATGGGTATTTAAGATACTGATGGGTATTTAAGATACTGATGGGTATTTAAGGCATAGAAATAATATTTAAACGGGAAAGAGAAACTTAAATAAAAATCGAGGACTCAGATACTTTTTACAAGAACCTGATATATATCACAAGAATCAGAATATATAAAATTATTAAATTTGATGAATCATGAAAAAGGCGATTACATGTTTGCTCGCAATGCTGGGGCTGAACTCGGCTTGCGGTCAGCTACAGTATGAGACGACCGATGTCGAAGGTTTTGCCAAACTGACTGACAATCCCGATGTCACAGTAGTAGATGTACGTACGGCTGACGAATATGCCGGGGGTCATATTGTCGGAGCTGTCAACATCGACGTGAACAGTTCTGACTTTATGGATAAGGCTAAATCGTTGCTCTCAAAAGGCCGACAAATAGCCATGTATTGCCGTAGCGGCCGTCGTTCGGCCAATGCGGCCGATAAATTATCGTCGGCAGGATATAAGGTTGTGAACCTGAAAGGCGGTATCACGGCCTGGATTTCAAAGGATAAAAAAGTTACTACCGACACACACGAGACAGATTTGTTTGTGACCCTGAGTGGTAAGACCGTACGGTTTTATGCTCTGATGCATGCCAGCATCCGCATCGAATATGACGGCATTGAGATTGAGGTTGACCCTGTAGGCCGTCTTGGCAACCGCAGTACTGACTACTCGTCGCTGCCGAAGGCTGATTATATACTTGTGACCCACGAGCATGGCGACCACTTCGACCAAGGAGCCATAAATACTCTGAGTGGTGCCAATACGTCTATCATCACTAATGCGCGTTGCCGCGACATGATGGATAAAGGCGAATCGATGGCCAACGGTGACAGCCGCCAACTGGCCGCCGACATAGCGGTTGAGGCCGTGCCGGCATACAATTATACGGAGGGTCGCACACAGTTTCATCCTAAAGGTCGTGACAACGGCTTTGTCTTGACGTTAGACGGACTTAGAATTTATATTGCAGGTGATACTGAAGACATTCCAGAAATGGCCGACATAAAGGATATTGACATTGCCTTCATGCCTTGCAACCAACCATACACCATGACCACAGGTCAGCTTACCAACGCTGCACGCATTGTAAAGCCGAAAGTATTATTCCCTTATCACTATGGACAGACTGATGTCAGTGCCGTACCAGCAGAACTGGAGGGTGACGGTATAGACGTGAGGATAAGGCACTACGAATAGACGCCATAAACCAGTCTGACGACAGATGACCGCCATAAAGATACACTCAGCAGCAGGACTTGGTACATTCATTCAAGAAATAGGATTCCTGCCCCTACTTGACAGTGGCATAGCAGGTTACAGTGCCGATGCACTTGTGGATTCCGACTGTCGCTACGTGGTGTTTCCCGACGGCGGCTGGGACTGGCCCCTGTGGAAATGGAAAGGTCCGATAGTGACCGACGGCAGCTGCGTGTATGGCAAGTTTTTTGCAGGTAAGGCCGGTTTCATAAGCCGCCAGTGGTGGCCGCACTTCTACAACTACCGCCGTACACACTACCCCACCCCTGCTGAAGGCAGCATAGAAGAGAGCATACTGATGACCCTGCGCGAAAGCGGCAGCCTCATCACCCGTGATCTGCGTGCGGCTTGCGGCTTCACCGGTACCAACATGCGCAGCAAGTTTGATTCCTACATCACCCGTCTGCAGATGTCGTGCCACATAGTGACCGAGGATTTTGTGTATCCGCACGACAAGCACAATCGCGAGTACGGATGGGGATGGGCGTTGCTCACCACCCCCGAGCAGTTGCTTGGCCGCGATGCCTGTCAGTGTGAGCAAACAGCGGCCGAGTCTGTCAACCTCATTTTAGACCACCTGACTAAACACCTGCCCGGAGCCAGCCGTGAGCAAATAGCCAAAATCATAAGATAGATGTCGGAGCGCACCTACATAGCCATCGACCTGAAGTCGTTCTACGCCTCAGTGGAATGTGTGGACCGCGGCCTCGACCCGCTGACCACCAACCTTGTCGTGGCCGATGCCAGCCGCACGGAGAAAACCATCTGCCTGGCCGTGTCGCCCCCGCTCAAGGCCTACGGACTCAGCGGCCGCTCGCGTCTGTTTGAAGTGGTGCAACGTGTGAAGGAGGTAAACATGGAACGAAAGCTGAAGGCCCGACGTGCGTTCAGCGGGCAATCGGCCGACAGCAACGAGTTGCAGGCGCATCCCGACTGGGAGTTAGACTATATTATAGCACCGCCACGCATGAGGTACTACATAGACACGAGCAGCAAGATATATGAAATTTACCTTAAATTCATTGCCCCCGACGATATACATGTATATAGTATCGATGAGGTCTTCATCGATGCCACCGACTATCTGTCGATGTACAACATGACCGCCCGCGAGCTTGCCATGACGCTGATACGTTCCGTGCTGCAATCGACCGGCATCACGGCAACAGCCGGCATCGGTACCAACCTATATTTGTGTAAGGTAGCGATGGACATCGTGGCCAAACACATACCGGCCGACCGCGACGGGGTGCGCATAGGCGAACTCGACGAGATGACCTACCGACGCACACTATGGAACCTGAAACCCATCACCAAGTTCTGGCGTGTAGGTCACGGAATAGCCGAGCGTCTGGCTCCCTACGGCATCGACACAATGGGCAAGATAGCCCGCATATCGATTGACAACGAGGAACTGCTCTACCGTTTGTTTGGTGTGAATGCCGAATTGCTGATCGACCACGCCTGGGGATGGGAACCCTGCACCATCGACAAGGTGAAGGCTTATCGTCCGGAAACCAATTCGTTCAGCAGCGGACAGGTGCTCAGCACAGCCTACGACTGGAAGAAAGCACGGGTTGTGGTAGGCGAGATGGCCGACTCGGTGGTTCTCAACCTGGTTGACAAACGGCTGATGACCGACCAACTGGTGCTTACCATCGGCTATGATGTCGAAAGCCTGTCGGACACCGACGGACAGCCAGGTTATTCAGGTCCCGTGAAGATAGACCACTATGGGCGCACCGTGCCGAAACATGCTCATGGCAGCATCAGCCTGGGCGGCCACACATCGTCTGACAAAATCATAAGCAAGGCAGTGATGGAGCTGTACGACCGCATCATCAACCGTGACTTGCTCGTGCGACGCATCAACCTCACTACCAACCACATCATCAGCGAGGCAGATGCCATCAAGGCCGCAAACTCACGTCAGCTCGACTTGTTTGCCGATAGCGAAGCAGCACTGGCTGCACGCAAGGCCGAAACGGCGCGGCTCGACAAGGAACGTCGCATACAGGAAGCACGGCTGAAGATAAAGAAGCGGTTTGGCAAAAACGCCATACTCAAGGGGATAAACTTCGAAGAAGGTGCCACTGCACGCGAACGTAACAGACAGATAGGAGGACACAAAGCATGAGCGAAGACTATAGCGACATAATCAACCTGCCACACCATGTGTCGGTGCGCCACACCCGCATGTCTATGGAGTCACGTGCAGCCCAGTTTGCCCCGTTCGCCGCACTTACCGGATACAGTCAGGCCATCAGTGAAACCATCGATTTGCACAATCAGAAATATGAGCCACAAACCGTACCCTACGACGAATGAAGCCCCGTTGTAGCAAACGCTCACAGCACTCACAACCACTTTTTTTTTGCATTGAACTGAAAAAAACCTGCTCGAAAATAAACTTAAAATCATCAAAACGCTAATGACCGATTTGGCATAAAGAAGAAAAAGGCCGAGGATGCAGGAAAATAAAGCTGCGGGCAGTGACGGAAAACGCTGAAAGTACGGAGGAAAACTTAAAACCGTCTTTCAGTTTATTAAAATTGTGGTCAGGATTTTAATAAACTGAACGACAATTTTTATAAATTCTGACCAGAAATTAAAGAATAAGAGCGTACGCTCAGGCAAATTCTTCCGAACGCGCATAAGTTTTCTCGTACGCGCACAGGCTTTCTTCCATACGCACGACACCCCCGATATCATGCCGTAGAATGGCAAAAACCATACCGGCTCAGAGAGGTTTGACATGTGATATGTTAAAAATAGTCAATACAGGATTGCAGAATCGCAAATAATTATTACCTTTGCATACTAAACCGGAGTATTATGTCTTGCATACTACATATCGAAACATCGACCGATGTATGCTCAGTCGCAGTGAGCCAAGACGGCGCCCTCATCTATCAGCAAGCCTATACAGAAGGCCCGTCGGCATCCCAGCGCCTGGGCGGCATGGTGGAAGAAGCGCTGTCGTTCACCGACAGCCATGCCATTCCGTTCGATGCCGTAGCGCTGAGTCAAGGTCCGGGCAGCTACACAGGCCTGCGCATAGGTGCCAGCATGGCAAAGGGAGTGTGCTACGGTCGCGACCTGCGTCTCATAGCATTGCCCACCCTTGAGGTGATGTGTGTGCCGGTGCTGCTCTTACACGACGATTTGCCTGACGACTCACTGCTCTGCCCCATGATAGATGCACGCCGCATGGAGGTATATACCTCGCTCTATGACCGCGCCTTGCACCAGCAGACCGCCACCGAGGCCAAGGTGATAGACCCGTCGGCCTTTGCCGAAGAACTCGAGAAACACCCCATTTACTTCTTCGGAAACGGCTCCGGCAAGTGTCGCGACACCATCGTCCACCCCAATGCCCACTTCATCGAAGGCATAACGCCTCTGGCCAAGTGGATGAGTCCGTTGGCCGAGAAAGCACATGCACGGGGGCAATTTGCCGATGTGGCATACTTCGAGCCATACTACCTGAAAGAATTTGTGGCAATAAAAAGCCGTAACCCGCTGTCGGTATAGCTCAGACGGAATATGCGGAAAGACGACATACACTATTCATTACCCATTACGAACTATTCATCATAAACCAAAACGCATCAAGTGGACTACAACACAAAAAGAGACAAACTGGTGCTGCCCGAGTATGGCAGATGCATACAGGACATGGTACACTATGCCATGAGCCTCGACAACCGCAGCGAACGCCAGCGCTGCGCCTACACCATCATAAGCCTCATGGCCAACATGCAGGCATATACAGGCAACGAAGACGACTTCTACCAGAAACTCTGGAACCACCTGGCACTCATATCCGACTATCAGCTCGACATCGACTACCCTGTAGAGATACAACACATCGACGACAACCAGATACACCGCGAACGAGTGGCCTACCCCCAGCAGCACATCAAGCGCCGCCACTACGGCTCGATAGTAGAAAAGCTGGTGAGACACCTCAACGAGATGGAGCCAGGCGACGAGCGCGACGAACTGACACGCCTTGTGGCCAACCAGATGAAACGCGACCTTGCCAGCTGGAACAGCAACGCCATGGACGACGAGAAAATACTGGAAGACCTGGCGGAATACACAGACGGAAAGATATCGCTGCTGTCAAACGAAATAAACCTCATCAGCGACAAAGACGTGTTTGCCGAACTGCAACAGACACTCACACCAAAGAAAAAACGCAAGAAATAATGGCATCATTCATCATAGAAGGCGGACACCAGCTCAGTGGCGACATCACTCCCCAAGGCGCCAAAAACGAAGCCCTCGAAGTGATATGCGCCACACTGCTCACCTCCGAAGCAGTGACCATAAGCAATGTACCCGACATCCTCGACGTCAACAACCTCATCGAACTGTTACGACAGATGGGAGCCAGCGTCACAAACCACGGCAACCACACATGGACCTTCAGCGCAGCCAACCTCAACACCGACTATCTGCAAAGCGATGAATTCATACGCCGCAGCGCGTCGTTGCGCGGCTCGGTAATGCTACTCGGCCCGTTGCTCGGACGATTCCACCACGTCTGCGTGGCCAAACCCGGCGGCGACAAGATAGGACGGCGCCGGCTCGACACACACTTCATGGGCATCAGCGAGCTGGGAGCCACATTCAACTACAACCCGACACGCAGCTTCTACGAGATAGAAGCCAGCCACCTGCGCGGAAAATACATACTGCTCGACGAAGCATCAGTCACCGGAACGGCCAACATCATCATGGCCGCCGTACTGGCCGAAGGTACCACACAAATATACAACGCCGCCTGCGAACCATACATACAGCAACTCTGCAAGATGCTCAACCACATGGGAGCAAACATAAGCGGCATAGCATCCAACCTGCTCACCATCGAAGGAGTGAAAACACTCCACGGCACACAGCACACCATACTGCCCGACATGATAGAAGTAGGATCGTTCATAGGCATGGCAGCCATGAACGGCAACGGAGTAAGAATCAAAAACGTATCATACGACAACCTCGGCATCATCCCCGACACGTTCCGGCGCATGGGAATAACCATCGACCGCGACGCCGACGACATCATCATCCCCCACCACCGGTACTACGAGGTAGGCCCGTTCATGGACGGCAGCATCATGTCGTTTGCCGACGCACCATGGCCAGGCCTCACCCCCGACCTGCTCAGCGTACTGCTCGTGGTGGCAACCCAGGCAAAAGGGTCGGTACTGATACACCAGAAGATGTTTGAAAGCCGCCTGTTCTTCGTCGATAAACTCATCGACATGGGAGCACAAATCATACTGTGCGACCCACACCGTGCAGTAGTCATTGGACACGACCACCGATTCCAACTGCGAGGCAGAAGCCTCACATCGCCCGACATACGAGCCGGTATCGCACTGCTCATCGCCGCAATGAGTGCCGAGGGAACAAGCCACATAAGCAACATCGAACAGATAGACCGCGGATACGAAGACATCGAAGCACGCCTCACAGCACTCGGAGCGAAGATAATGCGCGAAGCATAAAGCCGCAGCCAAGCCAACAAACCGCCGGAAACAACCACAAGGCCAAACCAGATGATACGCAAAGACGACACATATCAGATAGGACGAATAACCAAAACCCACGGACTCAAAGGCGAAGTGGTATTTACATTCACCGACCCCATATTCGACGAAACCGGCTGCGAATACCTCATCTGCGAGGTAGAAGGAATCCTCGTACCATTCTTCATCGAAGAATACAGATTCAAGAACGACTCGGCAGCCCTCGTAAAATTCGACGGCATCGACACCATAGAACAAGCACAGCCGATACTCGGCAGCCCCGTCTATTTCGAAAAGAAATACGTGAACACTGACGAACAAGACGAAGTGTCGCTCAGCTACTTCATCGGATACCGACTGACCGACACCGACGAAGGCCCCATAGGCACCATCACAGACATAGACGACAAAACCGACAACTGGCTCTTTATAGTGGAACGCAACAACGGCAACGAATGCCTCATACCAGCCCACGACGAATTCATCACCAACATCGACCACACTAACAAAACGATAGAAATGAACCTGCCCACAGGTCTGCTCGATTTATGAACGGAAAAAAACGAATCGCCATACTCGGCTCCACCGGCTCAATAGGCACCCAAGCCCTCGAAGTGATTGAAGAACAAGGCAACCTGTACGAGGCCTACGTACTGACCGCCAACAACAGCACCGACAAACTCATACAACAAGCCAGGCACCACCGTCCGGCCGCCGTGGTGATTGCCAACGAAGCACACTACACCAAAGTGCGCGAAGCACTGGCCGACCTTCCCATCAAAGTGTATGCAGGCACCGACGCACTGTGCCAGGTAGTAGAAGACGACAACGTAGATATAGTCCTCGCCTCGATGGTAGGCTTTGCAGGACTGCGCCCGACCATCAGCGCCATCAAGGCCGGCAAGATGATTGCACTCGCAAACAAAGAGACACTGGTGGTAGCAGGCGAACTCATAGTCCGACTCGCAGCCGAATACCAAGTACCAATACTACCCGTCGATAGCGAACACTCGGCCATATTCCAATGCCTCGAACCAGGCAACCGCATAGAGAAAATACTACTCACATGCAGCGGCGGGCCATTCCGCACATTCACCGAAGAAGAACTGCAGCACGTGACCAAAGCCCATGCACTGGCACACCCCACATGGAACATGGGAGCAAAAATAACAATCGACTCGGCCACACTCATGAACAAAGGATTCGAAGTAATCGAAGCCAAATGGCTGTTCGGTGTATCGCCGGAACAAATACAAGTCATCGTACACCCACAATCAGTAATACACTCAATGGTACAATTCGAAGACGGAGCAGTCAAGGCACAACTCGGAATGCCCGACATGCGCCTGCCGATACAGTACGCATTCTCATATCCAAGACGGCTGAAAGCATCATTCGACCGCATAGACTTCTTCAAAACAAAAGACCTCACGTTCGAACAACCCGACACAAAGCGATTCCGCTGCCTGGCACTGGCCTATGTAGCACTGGCACGCGGCGGAAACATGCCATGCATAGTCAATGCCGCCAACGAAATAGCAAACAAGGCATTCATCGACGACCGCATCACATTCAACCGCATAAGCGAGATAATAGAACAGTCGATGGCACACATACCATTCGCAGCCGACACATCGCTCGACACATACATGCAAACCGATAAAGAAACACGCAAATATGCACAATCGCTGATATAAGACCACAAACCGATTGTGACGCAGAAACAAACATAGTTGCAATACAAAACAAACAGACATGGAAGTAGTACTAATAAAAATAGCACAAGTAGTAGCAGCATTCAGCATACTCATCATATTGCACGAAGGCGGACACTTCTTCTTCGCCAAACTCTTCAAGATACGTGTTGAGAAATTCTACCTCTTCTTCGATTTCCCAATCATGTCACCACGTCCGCAGTTCGCCTTCCTCACCTACAGGAAAGGCAAACTGTCGCTACTGCGCTACGTGCGTATCACAAAAATACAACAAACAGACAAGAAAGAACCCGACTACCGCATGGACGCATTCTCGGTGCTGAGCATCGACCACGGCAAGACATCAGTATGCAAATGGGAAAACGAGATAAACAAAACCGCTGAAGTCGAGGCCGCCAACCCCGACTACGCCACAGAATACGGAATCGGCTGGCTGCCGCTTGGCGGATACGTCAATATATCGGGCATGATAGACGAGTCGAAACAGCAACTGACAGCCGAGCCCAAATCATGGGAGTTCCGCACAAAACCTGCATGGCAACGCCTGCTCGTAATGCTGGGAGGCGTCATCGTCAACTTCATCACAGCATTCGTCATCTATATGGGAGTGCTCTACACATGGGGCGAAACCTACGTACGGCCCGAAAACATGACCTACGGCATGAAGTTCAGCCTAGCAGCCAAAGCAGACGGCTTTATCGACGGCGACCGAATAATCAAGACCGACGGTAAAAACGTGAAAACATGGAACGTGAATGTGCTGCGCGACATATCCAATGCCGACCAAGTGACAGTGCTGCGCAACGACGAAGAAGTCAACCTCACGATGCCCGACAACATGAACATGATAGAAATGGCACAAAGCATACCACCATATGCCGACATGCTCGTACCACTGAATATCGACAGCATCATGCCCGACTCACCAGCCGAACAGGCAGGCATGAAGCCCGGCGACCTAATCACGACCATCAACACCACACCCATTGCCGACTTCAACGACGTAGTATATACACTGGCATCACTGCGCGAAGAACTAACCGCCAACTCAACCGCAGCCGACAGCCTGAAAGCACGCACGATTACACTTGTCGTAAACAATGCCGACACACTGCACGCGGTACTCACACCCGAATTCACACTAGGATTCCAAAACCACACACCGACATACCAGGCCGACACAATATCATACAGCATGCTACAATCAATACCAGCCGGCATTGCATCGGGATGGGAAAAGCTGTGCAACTATGTCAACGACCTCAAATACCTGTTCACATCACAAGGAGCCAAGAGCGTATCGGGAGTGATAGGAATCACAAACATCTTCCCCGCAATGTGGGACTGGCAGCGATTCTGGCTGCTCACGGCACTGCTGTCAATAGCACTCGGCGTAATGAACGTACTGCCAATTCCTGCACTCGACGGCGGCCACGCAGTATTTGCCATATACGAAATAATAACACGAAGGAAACCTAGCGACAAAGTACTTGAACGAGCACAATACATAGGATTCACAATACTCATACTGCTGCTCATCTTTGCCACCTGGAACGACATAACCCGACTACTCGGCCTATGAAGATATTTGCCATAGGTATGAACTATGCAGCACACAATAAAGAGCTCGGTCATACGTTATTGATAAAAGAACCCGTCATATTCACAAAACCCGAGTCGGCCGTGATAAGAGAACACAAGCCGTTCTTCATCCCCGACTTTGCACAGCGATTCGACTACGAAACCGAAGTCATCGTACGCATTAACCGACTTGGCAAGAGCATCGCCCCACGCTTTGCCCACAGATACTACGACGAAGTGTCGCTGGGCATCGACTTCACCGCACGCGACCTGCAAGACAGTTTACGCAGTAGGGGGTTGCCATGGGACATCTGCAAGGGATTCGACGGTTCGGCTGCCATAGGCCAATGGATGGACAAGACACAACTGCCACCGGCGACCGACCTGCATTTTCATCTCGACATCGACGGACAGAGAGTACAAGAAGGCCACACCGCAAACATGATTCACCCCATAGATGAAATCATCGCCTATGTAAGCCGGTTCTTCACCCTCAAGACAGGCGACATCATATTCACCGGCACACCGGCAGGTGTAGGTCAGGTGAGCGAAGGGCAACATCTTGAAGGATACCTGGAAGACACAAAGGTACTCGACGTAAGAATAAAATAAAGTCAAGACCGCATGATATAGAGTCAAGACAGAGACGATGATGCGACAGATGCACACACATCAGAACAACGACTACCGTAAAAAAGAAAAGGAGACCGCATGAAACAATCAGTCATAATACGCTATATCCTCACCTACACCATATCCATGTTGCTTCCACTTGCATCATGGGGACAGGACAGCCCTGCAAGCCGCTATGCCGACCACTCGAAACTGGCAAGCGGCCGATGGGTGAAAATACGCGTCGGAAGCGAGGGGGTGTATCAACTAACCAAAAGTCGCTTGCAAAGTATGGGGTTCAGCAATCCCGACCGCGTGAGCCTCTATGGATACAACATGCCACTGCTGCCCGAAACAAAGCTTGAAGACATGAGCGATGACCTCACCGAGATTCCACTACTGCGACGCAGCGATGGGACCCTGCTCTTCTACTCGCTCGGCACAACCAGATGGCAGTTCATCAGTCGTTATTCTACCGACTACAAGCGCATCAACAACCCTTATTCCAACTACATTTATTATTTCATAACAGACCAGACCGACGGTGGTCCTGCCGAACTGTCAGCCACCACATTCGACCCAGGCTCAGACATATCTACGACCACATTTCGCGAACACTCAATCATTGAGTCCGACGAGCTTAGCATGCTCCATTCAGGACGTAATTTCTACGAAAGCTACGACTATGCAGGCACCAACCACCGGAAATACACGCTGCAGACACCAGGCATAGCCGAACGAAGAGTGTCACTGCATGTATGCTTCGTGGCCGCAGGTCCTACTGCATCCACCCTCCAAGTGACAGCTGACGACACTACATTCACCAACATCAACATTCGGGCACTGGCCGACTACGAATACGGGGTTGCCGCCGATCGTACTTTTGCATGGAACAAAAGCCTTACAGAAAAGTCGGATATAACTCTGACATTCAGCCGCAACTCGGGCACATCCGGACATTTGGACTTTCTGTTGGCTTCATACACACGCCGCCTCGATATCAGCGGACTCAACTATCTGGCATTCCATCTGGGTCGCACGGAAACAAAGAAGATTGCATTGAGTGGTGCCACAGAGCAGACCCACATCCTAAGAGTCACCACACCTCAGACCACATGCGAAGTGGCAGCATCATTCTCTGACGGGACACTCACTGCAGGAGTACCTCAGGCTACATCAATCGATGAATATGTAGCAATAAACGCAGATGCGAAATTTCCTGAACCGGAATATCTTGGCGAGATAGCAAATCAAGACCTTCATTCACTGCAAGACATTGATTATGTCATCATCACACCCGCCAATGGGCATCTCACCCCATGGGCCGAACGCCTGGCTCAAGTACACACCGACAAGGAGGGCATGCGGTGTGCGGTGGTATCAGCCGACCAAGTATATAACGAGTTCTCGTCGGGAACCCCTGATGCGACCGCCTATCGCCGATTCATGAAGATGCTCTACGACCGCGCCGGCACAATCGACGACCGTCCGAAAAACCTCTGTCTCTTTGGCGACGGTGTGTGGGATAACCGTATGGTTACGTCGTCTATGCGTGGTGAGAGTCCCGACGACTATCTGCTTTGCTATGAATCCGACAACTCGCTCAGCAAGACTCGCAGTTTTGTACTTGAAGAATACTTCACTCTGCTGGCCGACGGCAAGGGAGTCAGCCCGCTGAAAGAAGCTCCCGACTGCGGTGTAGGACGTATAACCGTTCACACGGTGAGCGAGGCACGTGCCGTAGTAAACAAACTGACGAGCTACATCAACGGTGACTATGCAGGAGCGTGGAAGAACACAATCTGCATGATGGCCGACGACGGTAATAGCAACGTACACATGCGCGATGCCGACTCTATCTACAACCGCATAGGCGAACTCTATCCCGAATTTCAATTCCGCAAGATATATTGGGACTCATACACTCGCGAGGAGAGCGGTGCCGGCCATGCCTATAGCGGAGCGATGAAGGATATCAACAAACAGATGACCGACGGAGCACTTGTGATGAACTATACAGGTCATGGTTCGGCCTATATTCTCTCGCACGAGCAGGTACTCAAACGCTCCGACTTTGAGACATGGAACTCGCCTCGACTTCCGTTGTGGTTTCATGCAGCCTGCGATGTGTCGCCATTCGACATGAACGAAGAGAACATCGGCGAGACCGCTCTGATAAATGCCAATGGTGGTGCCATGGGGAGTATCACCACCACCCGCACTGTCTATTCGTCGCAAAACCGGATAATCAATGTCAACTTCATGACCCACGCACTGCAATATTCCCCTACAGGGCGTAAATATACGATAGGTGAAGCCTTGTCGATGGCCAAAACCGACATTATCGATGGGAGGATGAGCGATCGCGACTCGCTCAATAAATGTCATTTCGTACTTTTAGGCGACCCTGCCATATCGCTCACCGTACCGACATACAAGGTACATATCGACACCGTCAATGGACATGAGGTGACATCAATTGCAGCAGATACCATTGGTGCCGGTGCCATCGTTGAAGTGTCAGGACATATAGTAGATGCCGCCGGAGTGTTGGCGGAAGATTTCACCGGCACGGTATCGCCTACTATATTTGACAATCTCGAACTGATAACTTGTCATAACAATCCTGGCGACGATGTCTCGCCCTATCAATTCTATGCACGCACGAAGACTCTATACGCGGGTACCGACTCTGTGCGCGACGGCCATTTCACGTTCTCGTTCCCTGTACCGCTTGACATCAACTACTCCGACCAGTCGGGTCTTATCAGCCTTTTTGCAATAAACAATGACCGTACCATCGAGGCTAACGGCAGTTTTGAGGGAGTTGTATTCAGTGGTACCGACCCCGACATATCGACCGACAGCAACGGTCCGGTGCTGAGCGTATCGCTAAATGGTGTACTGTTTGCATCACAGTCGGCCGACAGCATTGCCGGCGATGGTGTGTTGCGTCTCACCTCTTCGACCACAATGCACGAGACACCATATTTCGTAGGCACCATTGAAGACCCTAACGGCATCAATGCCACCGGCAGTGGTGTGGGACACGACATAACACTCATCATCGACAACAATCCTGCAATGACCTACAACCTCAACAGCTATTTGCAATATGAGCAAGGCTCGTGGACCAAGGGTACCGTATCATATAGCCTGCCTGAGCTCCAGACTGGCAGCCACACACTGCTGTTCCGTGCATGGGACTGCCTTGGAAATCCTTCGACCATGGAGATTGCATTCGATGTAATCGACGGTCTCCAGCCAAACATTCTCAGCATGAAGATAAAGGGGCCGGTGCGTGATGAACTTACACTCTTAATAGAGAACGATCGTCCGCAGACTGAACTCAGCGTCGCTGTCACCATCTACGATATCAGCGGCCGTGAGCTGTGGCGGCATTACAAGTCTGGAATCAGTGAGTCAAACTATTTCACCTATACTGTCAACCTCAACGAAAACTCCGGCCACCTGCAACCAGGCATATATATCTGCCGTGCAACAATATCGACAGGCGGAGCCAAGGCCTCCGACGAGAAAAAGTTCCTTGTCGTGGCACAATAAAGCAGGTATCACCCTCGTTTATACAATAAACAGACCGAAAGATAAAGAAATGAAGAAAATACTGATTATGATAAGCATGACGGCTGTCAGCATAGCCGTCGGTGCCCAGGATGTGAAAGACCAGCTCAACCCTGTATATTACGGAGTCAACTCATTGGCCATTGCTCCCGATGCCCGTGCAGGTGCCATGGGCGACGTAGGAGCCGCTACCGACCCCGATGTCAACTCACAGTACTGGAATCCGGCCAAATATCCGTTCACCATAAGCCGTAGTGGTATTTCGCTCAACTATACCCCATGGCTCAGACAGATAACCAAGGATATCGACCTGGCCAATGTGACAGGATACTATCGCATAGGCAACTACGATGCCATCAGCGGTTCGCTGCGCTACTTCTCGCTTGGCGAGGTGATGGTGAACTACGACGAGGCCAACATCATCAAACCATACGAAATGGCCTTCGATGTAGCCTATTCGCGTATGTTGTCCGAAACATTCTCGGCGGGCGTGGCACTGCGTTATATATATAGCGACATGGGATTCCGTCAGGATGACGAGACATCTCCCGGTTCGGCCTTTGCAGCCGATATTGCCATGTATCACAACGGATACATCAACCTCGGCAACCGCGAGTGTCAGCTTGGCTGGGGTGTCAACGTAAGCAACGTAGGTAGCAAGATATCGTTTGACGATGGCAATACCAGCGAATTCCTGCCTACAAACCTCAGGATCGGAGCATCACTGCTGGTGCCAATCGACGAATACAACACCTTCAGCATCAATGCCGACGCCAATAAATTCCTCATCCCCACACGTCCTACCATGGCACAATATGTAGAAGAGAACGGAGCCGACGACCAAGACTTCTCAGGATATACATCGTGGCTCATGGACCAAGGCTATTACAACGTGTCGCCAATATCGGGCATCTTCAAGTCGTTTCACGACGCACCGGGCGGTGGCAAAGAAGAACTGCAGGAGATACAATGGAGCGTAGGCATGGAATATGCTTACGACAACAAGTTCTTCCTCCGTGCCGGCTACCACTACGAGCATCCCAACAAGGGAAACCGCAAATACTACACAGTGGGAGCTGGATTCAAGATGAACATATTCTCGATTGATGCCGGCTATATCATCTCGGCTGCACAAAGCAACCCACTCGACCAGACTCTGCGAATATCGCTTTCGTTCGACATGGATGGCATCGGCGACATACTTGGAAAGAAAAGGAGGTGACATGTATCGGATAGGAATGGGATATGATGTCCACCAGCTGGTGGAAGGCCGCGAGCTGTGGATTGGCGGCATAAAGATAGACCACACGATGGGACTCCTTGGCCACAGCGATGCCGATGTACTCATACATGCCATCTGCGATGCTCTGCTCGGTGCAGCCAACATGCGCGATATAGGCTATCACTTTCCCCCAACCCCCGGCAACGAATACGAAAACATTGACTCAAAGATACTGCTGCGCCGCACCATCGACCTCATTGCCACCAAGGGATACCAAGTGGTCAATATCGATGCCACGATATGTGCCGAACGGCCAAAAATGAACCCACACATACCGCTGATGCAGGAAATGCTGGCCCTATCGATGGGTGTGGACATAGATGCAGTGTCTATAAAAGCCACAACCACCGAACGCCTTGGATTTACTGGGCGCGAAGAAGGCATCAGCGCATATGCAGTAGCCTTAATCAGTAAAGAATGACAGATAGCGACACACTCCAATACATGCTGCGCATCTTTGTAGCAGCCCTTTTAGGCGGAGCCATCGGCTTGGAACGCGAATATCGAGACAAAGCCGCAGGGTTCCGCACATTGTTTCTTGTATCCATGGGTTCGGCCCTGTTCATGATAATATCGGCCCACGGATTCGGCGACACCCTCCTGTCGGGCGAGCATCGACTCGACGTGTCGCGCATTGCAGCACAGGTGGTGAGCGGAATCGGATTTATCGGAGCCGGGGCCATCATGCTGCATAAAAACACGGTGCGCGGACTTACAACAGCAGCAAGTATATGGGTCACGGCGGCCATCGGACTTGGTTGCGGAGCGGGCATGTATGTACTTTCAGTGTCATCAACACTAATGGTGCTTATAGGTCTCGAAGCCTTCAATTTCATATTGAGAAAACTCGACCGCAAACGCGATGCAAAGATAGCAGGGACAAAGCCAGAGGATAGCAAGCAGTCTTAACCCACACTTTTCAACCTCCACACACTAAGTGTGCATTTACAAGTGCGTACTCTCTGACTTGTGAGTGCGTACTCTCTGACTTGTGAGTGCGTACTCTCTGACTTGTGAGTGCGTACTTGCATGCGCAGTGAAGCCTCCCTCTCCCCTACGGGAACTCCCCCTTTCAGGTGGGAGAGAGACAAATATTGGTGTCGCGGTCGGCCAGAACCGGGAATTTCTGTCTGAACCTGTTGAGGCTATCCATATCGATGTATGCTGATATACATGCTGGTTCCGACTGGGGACATTGGGCCACAACCCTGCCGTATGCATCGACCACCTGACTGTGTCCCGTATAGTCGCAACGCGGGTCACTTCCAATGCGGTTCACGCCTACCACGTAACACTGATTCTCTATAGCCCGGGCTTTCAGCAACGTGTTCCACACGCCGATGCGCGAAGCGGGCCACGAGGCTACGTAGAGTATGCAATCATAGTCGTTGCGGTTGCGGCTGAATACAGGAAAGCGCAGGTCGTAGCATACCTGAAGCATGAACCGCACACCACGCCACTCTACCACAGTCCGCCTTTCACCGGCTGTGTAATGTTCGGGTTCTCCACCATATGTAAAGAGGTGGCGTTTGTCGTAGTAGGCCTCACCGTCGGGGGTGACGAAATAAAAACGGTTGCGATATGTGCCGTCTGCACAATGTGTGGCAATGCTGCCAGCCATGGCGGCATCAAGTTTGCGCGACATGACACGCATCCATTGCAGGCTCTCGCCTTGTTCCTCCTCTGCTATGCCCTCGGGGTGTACCGCAAAGCCTGTGCTCCACATCTCGGGCAACACATAAAGGTCGCTCAACGGAGCTGCCTGTATGACACGTTCCATATCAGAGCGATTCCGCTCGGGTGCCGCCCATTCTATGTCGGTCTGAACAAGTGTGAATAACATGGTGCAGAATGTATAAAGTGCAGATGATGGTGCTGATGGAGTAATGCCCACAGAATGGCACACGCAATTATCTCGGGGATTATCAAACAATTCCAGTGGCAGTTGACTTACGTGATGTTCGGTATGCCAGCCCCGTCATGACTGCAATGAGCAGTCCATCCTGATTGGTTACCTTGATATCGCAGTATGGCAACCGATGGTGGTCGTGCGTCGAAATGCATACGGCGGTTAGGCGGTCGCCCAGATGTGCTGAATTGAGGAATGTGATGGTATTGGAAATGCCAAGTGTCACGTTTTCGCAGTTGTTGGTGACAGCTGCAAAGCTGAGGTCGGCCAGTGTGTATATGGCTCCGCCCTGACACACACCTGCCGCATTGAGGTGTACTTCGCCCACTGTCAGTTCGGCACGTGCATACCCCTCGCCCACCTCGGTTACCTGTGCTCCCGAGGTGCGTGCAAAGCGGTCGTCGTTGTTTAGTCGGTCAATTAACATCATGCAAACTCGCCTTCATCCAAAACAGTCAACGAATTCGCCTTGACCACCTGTTCAACAAGCTCCGACGGCTCGGCACGGAACACGAGTACGCCCCTGCCCTTCCAGAGGAAAGAATAAAGATATAACAGACTTATGCCAGCCTGCGACAGCATGTTCACGGCATTGGCCGCACGTCCGGGTTCATCATCGATACTGATGGCATAGACATGTGTAAGTTGCACATTGATGCCCGACTCATTAAGCATGATGAACGCCTGCTCGGGCTTGTCGCACAACACACGATAAATACCAAAATCCTTCGTATCGGCCACTGTGGATGCTATAATTTGTATGCCTGCACGACTCAGGATATCGAGCACACGGATGAGTGTTCCACTCTTGTTTTCAATAAATATTGACAGCTGTTTCATACGTACTATTGATATACTTTTCGTTTATCTACTACTCTCACGGCCTTACCCTCGCTCACCGGCAGTGTTCCCTTTGGCACAAGCCGCACATGCGGTGTCAGCAGTATCTCATCTTTCAGACGATGTTTAATCTCCTTCTCAAGAGCCACCAGACGCTGATAGTCATCGGTAAAGAGCTCTTCGAGTTCTACCTCGACAGTCATATTATCGTTGTCGGCATCAGTGGTGAGGGTTATGAGATAGTTGCTTGCCAGTTCCTTAAATTGCATTAGTATCGTCTCAATCTGAATAGGGAAGATATTGACGCCACGCAGCACGATCATGTCGTCAGAACGCCCTCGCATACGATCCAGACGTATGTGGTTGCGTCCGCATGGGCATGAATGTCCCAATACCCGAGTGAGGTCGCGAGTGCGATATCTCAGCAGAGGCATAGCCTCGCGGTTGAGGGTTGTAAGCACCAGCTCGCCTATCTCACCATCGGCCACCGGCTCAAGTGTCTCGGGATTGATAATCTCTACGATGTAATAGTCTTCCCAAAAGTGAAGACCGTTCTGCTCTTTGCATTCAAAGCCCACTCCAGGTCCACACATCTCGCTCATACCAAACGAGTTGTAGGCCTTCACCCCCAACATCTGCTCTATGCGCCGGCGCTGTTCCTCCGAATGAGGTTCGGCTCCGATGGCAAGCACCTTGAGTTTTGTGTCGCGACGCGGATCGACGCCCTCTTGCTGCATCACCTCGTACAACCGAGTCACATAGCTCGGAACAGCATGAATGGCCGTAGTACCGAAATCCTTGATAAACTTAATCTGACGCAACGAGTTGCCGGCAGCTGCCGGTACTGTGAGTGCGCCAAGACGTTCTGCTCCATATTGGAAACCCAGTCCACCGGTAAACATACCATATCCCGATGAGTTTTGGAACACATCGTCGGGCCGAAGTCCAACCATCCACAAGCAGCGAGCCACCGCATTGGCCCACTCGTCGAGGTCGCGTTGAGTGTGGAGTATAACTGTTGGATTGCCCGTCGTACCTGATGAAGAGTGCAGACGCACACACTGAGGCAACGGCACACTGGCCATACCAAACGGATATGTGTCGCGCAGGTCTTGCTTGGTGGTGAATGGTATCTTGCGCAGGTCGTCGAGCGACCGTATGTCGTCGGGAGACAATCCTGCATTGGCAAAGCGTTTACGGTAGAACTCTGAATTCATGCAGTGCTTCACTGTCTTCTTCAGACGTTCGAGTTGCAGAGCCTTCAGTTCATCGCGTGAGAGAGTCTCATACTGAGGATGTAGATAAGGTGAGTTGTTGTCCATGATTGATTAAGAGTTAGAGATGGTTTTGTCTGAATGATTCGATACGTTCTTTGAACAATGGCTCGTGTTCCCGCCTGAAAAACGAAGTACAGATGCGCACACCCTGTTCGTTGCTACCCATAGTGTCGAGGGGAAAGACAGCGATTCCGTAGTACATCAGTTCGCGTGTGAGTTGCAGGTCGTTCATGCCCGGATATTGCACTGTGAAGTAGAATCCGTCGGCCAATGGTGCTCCCATGTCGTTGTCATACACAAGGTAGAAACCATTGGCAAGCAACACATCCTTCATAAATCGTGCACGACGTCCGTACTCCCTCACGTCGTCGAGGAAGTTGTACGTACCGTCACATGCAGCCTCCATAAGTGCAGCCATGGCATGTTGCACACTGTGTGTCGTACCACTCGACAGGGTGTACATCAGTCGGTTGGTGAAGAAGTCGCCAAACTCACCCACACCGAACCTATCCTTCAAAGCCGGATAGACACGATGGTAGAGAGTATTGCTGATACATGTCACGCCTATACGCTGTCCGGCATACGAAAATGCCTTCGAACCCGATATCGCCAGTACATAACGGTCGGTGTATCGAGCCACTGTGGCCTGGTATGGCGCTTGGAACGGATGCGCTAGGTCGCGTCGGAAGTCCATTGCGAAGTATGCCAAATCTTCGAGTATCACCACATCGTACTTATCGGCCAATCGTGCCATACCCTCCAGTTCCTCATCGTTGAAGCACACCCACGACGGGTTGTTGGGGTTTGAATAAACAATCCCGCAGATATTGCCTGGAGCGAGTATTGAGTCGAGTTTGCTGATGAGGTCCCGGCCACGGAAATCGTGGATGTCGAGTCCTATGTGCTTTATGCCTATCACGTCACACTGTGTAGTCTGCACAGGAAACCCCGGATGTATGAACAGCACGGTATCGCGCTCGGGCATGGCATGGTGCATAGTCATGAATGTAGCAAACGTACCTTGCATACTACCGGTAGTGGGTACGCAACACTCGGGGTCGATATCAACACCAATGAAAGCCTTCACAAACATTGATGCCGCATGCTTGATGCGAGGAATACCTCCATTGGGCGGATATATGGTTGCACATCCTTCGGCCAGTGCATCCTGTTCGGCCTTTAGTGCGATGTCCGATGGTTGCAGGCCGGGTACCCCCATTTCGAGGTGTATTATTGGTTGTCCGGTGCGTTCTTCAAGCAGTCGCGACAATGATTGTATGTCGCGAATGGTGGCTGTGGAGAAGTCGCCCAGCCCCATGCTGTCGATAGCAGCGGTTACGATGTCGTAGTTTAGCGGAGTATTCATCAAAGTATATTTCCTGTTACTTCATGTCAGTGAGTTGTTACATCCAGTCGGTGAGCAAGGTGCGTTTGTCGAGCACATGCTTTGCCTTGCCCGTCGAGCGCTCTATATTGCCCGGTTCCTTAATATGTATGTTTGGTTTGATGCCGACCATGCTTACTATACGGTCGTAGAGAGGTTTGATGAATGGCATTTGCTGTGCAGGGTTTGGCGAGAAGTATTCTGAACGCAGTTCGACATCGAGGTCGAATGTATCTTCGTTGTTCTTTCTGTCAACGGTTATGAAATACTGCGGAGTGAATACAGGGAACTCGGTCAGTGCGGTTTCTATCTGTGATGGGAACACATTTACGCCACGAATGATTAGCATGTCGTCGCTTCGTCCCAGTATTTTTCCGAGTCGGACGGTAGTGCGTCCACACTCGCATGGTTCGTATATAAGGTGTGTGAGGTCGCGTGTACGGTAGCGCAGTATCGGCATTGCTTCCTTGCAGAGTGTTGTAAACACGAGTTCGCCTTCCTCGCCCTGTTCCACAGGTTCGAGTGTCTCGGGATTGATGATTTCGGGGTAGAACATGTCTTCTGCCACGTGTGTACCATTCTGGAATTGGCATTCACCGCCCACACCCGGTCCGCACATCTCGGTAAGTCCGTAGATGTCGATGGCCTTGATGTGCAGTTTTTTCTCCAGTTCGCGCCGTATGCCCCATGTCCATGGTTCTGCACCGAAGAATCCCACTCTCAGTTTGAGGTCTTCGGCCTTTATGTCCCTGCTTTGTTCTATTACCTCTGCCAGTCGCAGTGCGTATGATGGTGTGCAGCATAATGCCGTTGTACCTAGGTCTTTCATCAGCATCACCTGTTTTTCAGAGTTGCCCGAGGATGTCGGCAACTGGACAGCTCCGCAGAGTCCGGCTCCGTCGTGTGCACCGAGTCCGCCGGTGAACAGTCCGTATCCATACGATACTTGTACGATATCGCCTGGGCCTATATCTCCCACAGCCATGACTCGTGCCACACACTCGGCCCACATCTTCAGGTCGTTCTCTGTATATACCCCGACCACGGGCTTGCCCGTCGTGCCGCTCGATGCGTGTATTCGGCGTATTTCGCTCTGTGGCACGGCTTGCAGACCATACGGATACTCGTCGCGCAAGTCGTACTTTGTGGTGAACGGCAGTTTTGTGATGTCTTCAAGTCCGCGTATGTCTTCGGGTTTCACACCCATCTTGTCCATCTTGCGGCGGTAGAACGGTACTTTCTCGTAGCATGTTTTCACGGTCTTGATAAGTCTCTCGGCCTGCAGGGCACGCATGTCTTCTCGCGACATGCATTCCATCTCTTTGTTATAAATCATTGTCGTGTTTTTTTGTATTATTAAACTATATGTATGTATTTGTTTACAACTTGAACCTTACGATAATTGTCACCTTGGTCGGCACTGGTTGCCCGTTTTGCCGCCCTGGAGTCCATTTCGGCATTGAGTGCACCAGCCTCAGTGCTTCGCGATTGAGCGACGGGTCGGCACTCTTTATCACTTCTGCTCCTCCTGCCACGGTGCCGTCTGCCTCTATCGCAGCTTGTACTATCACTGTTCCTTCGATGCCCATCTCGGCAGCCATGTCCGGATATTTCATGTTGGTGTTCAGATAATTCAGCATCGCAGCGTCGCCACCGGGGAATTGGGGTATCGCCATGGGTGCCTCCGTCAGGTCGGTCCGTTCCGACACCGGTATGGGTTGCACCTCGTCGAAATGTCCTGTGCGTCCGTCGGGGTTGTCAATATTGATGGCCACACTATTTTCGTTGATGTCTCTCAAGTCTCTCTCGCGACATTTCACGCCTTCGGGAACATTAAACGGCAGCAATGACCAACAAAAGGAGAATGCACCAAGACCGATACTTTCGAGTCCCGATTCCGGCAGTCGTATCTCATATAGGTTGGTGGACCATAAGGCATGTTCCGGAATATGTGATATCTGCGCTTTCGACAAGTCGATGCGTATAAGGTTATGTTCTTTTACCATTGTGCGCAAAAACTCAACGTCGAGCGAGTCGAGCGGTCCGCTGATGATGATGTTATCGGTGTCGATGGCCGACTGCTTTGCTACGGCCTCGGCCAGCGTTCCTGGTTTCTCCGTAGTGACATGATGGCTGACAGCCTTGCGAAAGACTGCCACATATTCCTGCACCCCCTTGGCATTAAATTTATACCTTGACTGCTCGGTGGGGTCAGACGTAGGGTCGGATGATTCGTCGGGTTTGGCCAAATCAACGTTGTCGCCACTTCTTTTTATTCTGCCATCACTTGCTTTCAGGAAGTATGAAGACATATCCTCTCCCTGCCTGAAGTCGGCCTTGTTGACAAATCCGGCAATTGTATATCCCGCTATCGGATATGCAATAAAACGACAGCAGTAGTTTTGCACGAAATCAGCCCTCAAGTTTGCCTTCAGTTCCGATTGTGTACCGACGGTTCCTTCCTCAGTCAGGTAATTGTCACGAAAAGCCTCTTTGTCCTTGATGCGCACAAACCCCATGTATGCAGGTTCTGCCGAGAGCCTCACGTGAAAGTCCCGGTAATACTTGCTTTCAAACATGTCAAGTACATTAAGGAGCTCTATCTGGGCCGACGCTGCTCCTGCGGATACAAGAAGTAAGATGAATGACAGCAATCGTTTCATGGTAATACCGTTTGTTTCAATCCTGCATCGAATGCCCTGATGTTGGCCTCGACCACAGCCTCGCCCTTACGTGCGAAGATGGTGCAGATTGCTTGTCGCAGCTGTTCCACACCTATTATGTTTATATATGGAGCAGCCATCCCGAGCAGCACCATGTTCGAACTTCGTGCGTTACCTGCTTCGCGAGCCGCCTGCTCGATGTCGAGCTGTACCACGTGTGGCAGTTTGCGGTATGCCTCGTCCAGTTTGTCGGTCGCAGGATAGTCGGGTATGTTGACAAACGGCTGGTTGCTGGTCACTACCACCCCGTCCTTGGCCAGGTAAGGCAGGTAGCGCAGTGCCTCCATCGGCTCCATGCTTATGATGAGGTCGGCAGCGCCCTGTGGTATGAGGTCGGAATAGATGGTGTCGGTCGATAGTCGCAGGTTGCTTTGTACGTCACCCCCGCGCTGACTCATTCCGTGTACCTCGGCTTGTTTCAGGTTTATGCCGGTTTGTGTAGCTGCCTGTCCTATGATGGTTGCGATTGAGAGGATGCCTTGTCCGCCCACACCGCATAGTATGATGTCTTTCTTCATTGTTTCTTCTCTCTTGCGTGTCGTGCAGCGGTCTGTATGCATTCGCGTCGTGGTATGACGACCGACACACCGTTGTATTCAATTTCTTCGCGCAGTATGCGTGTAATCTCGGGCATGTTTTTTGGTAGTGGCACAACCACCCTCACGTGTTCGGGCTCTACTCCGAGTGCGATGCAGATGGCTTCGTATTTGCTGGTTCCGGCCGAGTCTTGTCCGCCGGTCATACCGGTAGTGAGGTTGTCGCTTATCACGATGGTGATGTTGCTCTTGTCGTTCACGGCGTCGAGCAGTCCGGTCATGCCCGAGTGTGTGAATGTAGAGTCGCCTATGATTGCCACTGCGGGGAAGAGTCCTGCATCGGCTGCACCCTTGGCCATTGTGATGCTGGCACCCATATCGACACAGCTTGCAAGAGCTTTGAACGGTGGCAGCGCACCGAGTGTGTAGCAGCCTATATCGCCAAACACGCGGTGGTCGGGGTAGTCGGCCAGCACTTGGTTCAGCGCCGCATACACGTCGCGGTGTCCGCATCCCTTGCATAGTTGTGGCGGGCGTGCAGCCACTATGTCCGGAACTTCGAATGATGGTCCGTCCAAGCTCGTCGGGTCGGTATTCAGGGCAAGTCTCACACAGTCGGGCGTCAGTTCGCCCGTGCGTGGCAAGTGAGCCGTGAGGCGTCCGCCCACCGGATAGTCGGCACCCACCAGCTGCTTCACCTGCTCTTCCACAAACGGCTGTCCGTCTTCCACCACGAGCAGGCACTCGTGTTGTGCTGCAAAGCGGCGTATCGACTGTTCGGGCAGTGGATACTGCGACAGTTTCATCACATCGGCCTCGTCGCCTTTGCTTTCCATCACATAGTTGTATGCTATGCCGCAGGCTATGATGCCCGTCTTGCCCGATGGTTTGCCTTGGCGGTTGAATGCCGACCGCTCGGCAGCCTCGGCCATATCCTTTTGTTTGTCTATCAGAGCCACATACTTGCGTCGTGCTATGCCAGGCAGCAGTACCCACTGGTCGATCGATGGTTGCATTGGGTTCACGTCTCTCACGTCGCCAATCTCCACCGCAGCCCGCGAGTGAGCCAGTCGTGTCACGATGCGCAGCAGCACCGGCACCCGCAACTGCTCAGACAAGTCGAATGCATATCTAGTCATATCGTACGCTTCCTGCTGGTTGGTCGGTTCCAATATCGGTATCATGGCAAAGCGTCCGTAGAAGCGGCTGTCCTGTTCGTTCTGGCTCGAGTGCATCGACGGGTCGTCGGCAGCCAGAACCACCAGCCCGCCACCCACACCGGTGATGGCACTGTTGACAAATGCGTCGGCACATACGTTCATGCCCACATGTTTCATACACACCATGGCCCGTCGGCCTGCGTAGCTCATGCCCAGCGCAGCCTCCATGGCAGTCTTTTCGTTAGCCGACCACCGGCTATGTACACCGCGTTCGCATGCCAGGGCGTCGTTCTGAATAAATTCGGTTATCTCGGTGCTGGGAGTTCCCGGATAGGCATACACGCCGCTCAGACCAGCATGTATGGCTCCGAGGGCGACTGCCTCGTCGCCCAGCAAAAGTCGTCTGCTCATACAATTCGTTCTATTTACTCCTTTATTCTGTGTTTTCAGCCACAAAGTTACACAATTATCACGAAACGGCAAGTATCTATACACCATAAAAAAGCTGTTAGGCTCATTTCTTACTCAAAAAGCCAGAGAATCCGCACATTCAGCTTACACTTTGCACGTCACCGCAACTCCCTCCGACGCCCGGGTGCATGAAGCGTGCGGGCAGGAATGACTGCGCACTCGCAGGGGCGAGAGTGCGCAGTCAAAGGTCTGAGAGTGCGCAGTCGCAAGCCCGAGAGTGCGCACTCGCAAGCCGCGGAGTTAAAGCCTGAAGTCTGCGGAGTTAAAGCCTGAAGTCTGCGGAGTCAAATCCAAATCGGCCATTAGCGTCTTGATGATTTATGTTTATTGTTGAGCCGGTTTTATGCGGCATTGAGGGCGCAATGGGGTTGGATTACCTGATGAAAAACACCTGTAATGTGAAATATCTTGGCTTATCGGTTGCGCATTTTCGATTTATTCCGTATCTTTGTGGTATCAAAACAAAATCATACGACAATGGACATAACCGAACGTTTCTTAAACTATGTGAAGTTCGACACGCAGTCGAGCGAAGGTGCCGACGGCTGCCCCAGCACGGCGAAGCAGCTGGAGTTTGCCGCATACTTGAGGTCGGAGCTTGTGGCTGAGGGTCTGGAAGATGTGGTGATGGACGAACATGGATACATATATGCCACTCTGCCGGCTAACACGTCGCGCAACGTACCTACCATAGGGTTCATCGCACACATCGACACGAGTCCCGACTGCTCGGGCTGCGACGTGAAGCCTCGTATTGTCAGGAACTACGATGGCGGCGACATCACCCTGAGCGAGGGCATCGTGCTGTCGCCCTTCAAATTCCCCGAGCTGCTGACACACAGGGGCGAAGACCTCATCGTGACCGACGGACATACACTGCTGGGTGCCGACGACAAAGCGGGTATTGCCGAGATAGTACAGGCTATGGTCTATCTGAAGGAACACCCCGAAGTGGAACATGGCACCATCCGCATCGGGTTCAACCCCGACGAGGAGATTGGCATGGGGGCTCACCTATTTGATGTAGAGAATTTCGGATGCTTGTTTGCATACACCATGGATGGCGGCGAAGTGGGCGAACTGGAGTTTGAAAACTTCAACGCCGCATCGGCCAAAATACAGATAAACGGATGCTCGGTACATCCCGGATACGCAAAGGGCAAGATGATTAACGCGGCACGAGTGGCTACCGAACTGACCCAGATGCTGCCTGCCGACGAAACTCCCGAGACTACTGAGGGATACGAGGGATTCTACCACCTGACCGGCATCGCAGGCGGATGTGAGCAAGCTCAACTATCGTTCATCATACGCGACCACAACCGCCTGAAATTCGAACAGCGCAAAGAACGCATGGAAGAGGTGGTGGCCGTAATCAATGCCAAGTATGGCGAGCATGTGGCCACACTCGACATGAACGACCAATACTACAACATGCGCGAGCGAGTGGAACCGATGATGCATATCATTGATATAGCCAAGCAGGCGATGACCGAAGCAGGTGTGACTCCCAAAGTGCAGGCCATACGTGGCGGAACCGACGGCGCACAACTGTCGTTCAAAGGCCTGCCCTGCCCCAACATCTTTGCCGGAGGCATCAACTTCCACGGCCCATACGAGTTCTGCCCCGTACAATCGATGGAAAAGGCGATGATGACGGTGGTGAATATATGTAAGATAGTAGCCGAAGTCCAGAGCTTAGACAATTGACAATTATTTGGTTGCCATGGAAGCACGATTGGATAAATGGCTGTGGGCGGCACGCATCTTCAAGACGCGCTCGATTGCCATCGATGCCTGCAAGAACGGCCGTGTCATGATAGGCGGAATGAAGATGAAACCCTCACACATGATAAAAGAAGGCGACGAGATACAGGTGAAAAAAGCCCCCGTCACCTACACCTTCCGAGTGTTGAAGGCCATACAAAACCGAGTGGGAGCCAAGCTGGTGGCCGAAGTGTTGGAAAACATCACCACCCCCGACCAGTACGAACTGCTCGAAATGAACCGCATAAGCGGATTCGTGAACCGCGCACGAGGCACCGGACGTCCCACCAAGAAAGAACGCCGCGAGCTCGACGACTTTGTTCAGCCGGCATTCTACGGCGATTTCGACTTCGATTTCGACGACGAGGATGATGAAGAAGAGGGAAGTTGAATGGAAGGTATCCTTTATACAAGTTTCGTATGTAAAGTTTCGTATGTAAAGTTTCGTATGTAAAGTTTCGTACTATGTTTTAGTTACATAGCAGATACACTCCTACGCTTCGCTCCGTCGGTATGACAGACGGGAAGGTTGCCGGATGGGCTGTAGGGGGCATAGCACAGACATTCGAATAAATTCAGACGTTTCCTCGCCAAGGCAAAATGCAAGCACTTTGCCCTTCTGGCTTAACGGAAACATTCGAAGTCATACCGACGGAGGTATGAAATACCGTAGGAGCGTATCTTTATGTGAAACATCTACATGCAAAACTTATATATGGTAACTATTTATAAGTTACATGTGAAACCTGTGTCATTTATTATTATAATTGTTCATTGCGAACGTGACACCTGAGAGGCAGAAAGCGCGGATCATGTCGCAGCATAGGTTGACACGTTCGTCCATATGTTCGAGTTCCTCGGGTTCGAAGTGTCCGAGCACGAAGTCGATTTGACTGCCGCGCGGAAAGTCGTTACCCACTCCGAAGCGTATTCGTGCCCACTGACCGGAGCAAAGCACCGATGCGATGTTCTTCAACCCATTGTGCCCGCCATCGCTGCCGCTTGGCCGCAGACGCAACCTGCCAAACGGAAGTGCGATATCGTCGCAAACGACGAGCAGATGCTCGGCATCGATGTTCTCCTTGTTCATCCAGTAGCGCACCGCATTGCCACTGAGATTCATGTAGGTTGATGGCTTGAGCAATACCAACTCGGCATTCTTCACACGGCCGCTACCCACAAAACCATAGCGGCGGTCTTCAAACGAAATGTTGGATGCCTTGGCAAAAGCATCCAACACACGGAATCCTATATTGTGGCGGGTACCATCATATTCATCACCGATGTTGCCCAGACCTACAATCAAGTATCTCATTTTTATGCCTCCTCTGTTGTTGCCTCAGCAGCCGAACGTGCAGCACGTGTCATGCGCACACCGCAAACAACAACTTCCTTAGAAGTCACTATTTCAAGTCCGTCAAACGCAAGCTCATCCACCTTGATTGACTTTCCAAGACCGAGGCCGCTTACATCAATATCAAGCGTATCAGGGAATTTAGTGTAAGGCGCCTTAACCTTAAGCTTGCGCACCGCTGCAACGAGCTTACCACCAGCCTTGACACCCTCGGCCAGACCATTGAGCTTCACCGGTATTTCCATCACAACCGGACGGTCCTCGGTAATCTGGTAAAAATCAACGTGGACAGGACGGTCGGTCACAAAGTCTGTCTGAAGTGCTTTGAGGATGGCCTTCACTTCTTTGCCGTCGATATTGATGTTTACAATATATACGTTGGGCGTGTAAAGCAACTTGGCCAATTCTTTCTGAGATACAGTGAACGACTTTGATACAGGACAACCGTTCTCGTCCCTTTCTACACCATAGATAACGCAAGGCACATTGTCTGAACGACGCAGATTGCGGCTGGCCTTCTTGCCGAGGTCAGTACGAAGCTGACCGTTGAGTGAGATTTCTTTCATTTGTCTTAAAGTTTTGTGTTACTATAAATTAAGTTATGTGCTTAATTCGCCATCACACATGCCGGCCAAATAGGGCCTATAGCGTGTCACGCCAAAAAGCGGTGCAAAGGTACGAAATAATTGACAATTGACAATTGACAATTGATAATTATTTGCAACATACATAAAAAAAAACAACAATAACGGCACATCTGACCCCAAAACACATCAAAATGCTGTCCAAATCAACAAAATGCGTCACACAAACACTATTTTTATCATATAATGCATCAGAATTCAAAAGGATTTTACTAACTTTGCAGCCACAAAATTGAAGACTAATGACAATAGCAGTAGATTTTGACGGTACGATAGTCAAACACCGATACCCGGAAATCGGACCCGAAATACCATTTGCCATAGAGACCCTACGCAAACTGCAAGAGGAAGGCCATAAACTCATCATGTGGAGCGTACGCGAAGGCGAGTTGCTCGACGAGGCCGTAGAATGGTGCAGGGAACGGGGGCTGGAGTTTTACGCCGTGAACCGAGACTATCCGGAAGAAGAATCCGACAAGAACAATCACTTCTCACGAAAGCTGAAAGTGGGTATCTTCATCGACGACCGTAACCTGGGCGGACTGCCCGACTGGGGGACGATATACCAAATGATACACAACAACCTGACATACGAAGACCTGCTCGAACACTACGAGCACGAGGACGAACGGGCGCAGAAGAAAGTGAAACCATCTGTGTGGAAACGTATCATCGGTAGATAATCCGTTATACTAACACCATGCAAAAACAAACTGAAACGCATAAACGACAAACAATTGTAAATACATGAAAACAAAAGCAATTATCATGACATGTGCCGTGGCTGCATCAATGCTATTCACGGCATGTACATCTTACAAGAACGTGCCATACGTGATGAATTCGGATTCATTGGCACATGTAATTCAAGCCATGGAACTCTATGATGCAAAAATCATGCCGAAAGACATACTCACCATCTCGGTCAATACCGAAGACCCGAAGATTTCGGCACCATATAACCTCACCATACAAACCAACGCCACATCGACGTTGAACAACTCGGTGACGACACAAGCATCACTCATGCCATACCTCGTGTCGAACGACGGAACCATAGAATTTCCCGGACTCGGCACACTGCACGTGGCCGGCATGACAAAAAACGAGTGCGAACACATGATAAAAGAACGCCTGAAACCATTTATCAAAGAAGATGCCAAGGCAGTGGTCACAGTGCGTATGCCAAACTTCGCCATATCGGTGGTGGGCGAGGTAAACCACCCGGGACAATTCACCATCAGCAAAGAAAAGGTCAACATATTCGAAGCACTGGCACTTGCAGGCGACATGACAATCTACGGACTGCGCGACAACGTGAAGATACTGCGTGAAGACGCTCAAGGCGTACGACAATATCACACGCTGAACCTCAACGACGCAAAAGTAATCTTCTCGCCATACTACCAGCTGCAACAGAACGACATCGTGATTGTGACTCCGAACAAGACAAAAGCAAAGAACTCCGACGTAGGTACAAGTACAAGCCTTTGGTTCTCGGCAACATCAATACTCGTATCACTCGCAAGCCTGCTCTATAACATCCTGAAATAAAATAAATCTGCAACACCACAGAGCATTTATAAAATACGATTGAAATACCACAGCACTATATCAAATGGACACAACAGCACTGAACAACCAACCCGTACAACAGCAGGCCGACGACGAATCTGAAGGATTCAAACTGAGCAAAATCATATATATGCTCACAATCTATTGGCCGTGGTTTATCCTCAGCGTAGTCGTATGCCTCATCATGGCATTCGTATATCTGAGGTTTAAGACACCTGTGTATGAAATCACGGGCTCAGTACTCATACAAGACAACGACAAGAAAGGCAACCAACAGATGTCGGCCCTCACCGATATGCTCGACCAGGGATTCGTGGCAACGTCGCGCAGTTTCGACAACGAGGTAGAAATACTAAAGACACATACACTTATAAAGAAAGTGGTGACCGACCTCAACCTACACGTGTCAACATCGCTCAAACGCACGTTCGGTGCCAAAATACCACTTTACCATGCCACACCGATTATCGTTTCGTTCCCGACAACAGTAGCCGAAGAGCTGCTCGGACCCATAACTCTCGACATCGACTATGCCAAGAACGGTACATTCCAAGTGGAAGCCACATACTACGTAGGGCGCAAGCAAAAGGAACAAAAAGTACAGAAATTCACCACACTGCCGGCAACCATGACACTGCCTGTGGGAACGGTGGCATTCATACACAACGACTCGGTTGCAGCACCTAAGGAAGACCTTCAGCTATATACAACCATCAGTTCGCCCGATTGGGTAACCATCGCATACGCCAACAACCTCAACGTGCAGCCGACATCAAAGACAACTACCATAGCACAACTCACAGTTGCTGATGCCAACCCTGAACGAGGCATCGACTTCATAAGCCGACTTGTTGACGACTACAACCAAGACGCCAACGACGAAAAAAACGCAGTGGCGCGCCGTACGGCTGAATTCATCGACGAACGTATATCAAACATCAACGACGAACTCGGAACCACCGATAGCGAAATCGCTGCATTCAAAAAAGACGCCGGCATCTCCGACCTTGCAAGTGATGCACAGATGGCGCGCACGCAAGAAAGCAGCTACAACCAGCAACGCTCGGCCATCAGCACACAAGTCACTATGGCGGAATACATGCGCGACTACGTGAACAACCCTGCCAACGACAACAATGTACTGCCTGTAAACGTAGGCCTTGAAGACAAGACACTCACAACATCGATAAACCAGTATAACGAACTGGTACTCGAACGTCAGCGGCTGCTCCTCACTGCAACGCCCGACAACCCCACAGTGCAACAGCTCAACGCACAAATCAGCGCTATGCACGCAGCAGTGAAAACCAATGTCGAGAGCACACTGCGCGGTCTGCGCATTGCACAAAACGACCTCACACGTCAGGCTGGTGCATACCAAGGACTCATAAGCCGCACACCAGAGCAAGAAAAACGACTCTTGAAGATGAGCCGTCTGCAGGAAATCAAGTCCGACCTCTACCTCATGCTCCTGCAAAAAAGAGAAGAAAACCTCATCACGCTGGCCGCAACAGCAAACAACGGACGCATCATCGAAGAACCGATGTCATCAATGACACCGAAGTCGCCAAGGCGAAGTATCATTTACCTCATTGCACTCGTACTCGGACTCGGACTTCCGTATGCATTCATCTGGCTACGCGAGCAACTCAAATACAAGGTGGAAAATAGCGATGATATCAAGAAACTGACCGATGTGCCAATCATCAGCGAGATACCATACGCAGTAGCTGCAACAAAACAAGAAGGCGCAATCGTGGTACACGAAAATCGCAACGACCTCATGGAAGAGGCATTCCGAAACCTGCGCACCAACCTGCTCTTCATGCTCAAGCCAGGACAGAAAGTCATTCAGTTTACATCGTCACAGCCATCGGAAGGCAAATCGTTCATTGCGGGAAACCTGGCTGTCAGCCTGGCATATCTGGGGAAAAAGACAATCATCGTCGGACTCGACATTCGTAAGCCTGGCCTGAACAAAGTATTCAACCTCAGTACACGGCTGGAAGGTATATCCAACAATCTGGCCAATCCCAAAGAATATCCACTCAACGACATCATACAACATTCTGACATACACAGCAACCTCGACATCCTGCCAGGCGGTGTCGTTCCACCTAACCCAACCGAACTCGTGGCACGCGACACCCTTGATGAGGCAATAGCTGAATTGAAGGAACGGTATGACTACATCATCATCGACTCAGCTCCTATCACCATCGTGACCGACTCTGACATCATAAGCCGTGTGGCCGACGTGTGCATATATGTATGTCGCGCCGACGTAACACCTAAGGCAGCACTCGAATTCGTCAACAAACTCAAGGTGGAAAAGAAGTTCGACCAGTTCTGCATCGCATTCAACGGCGTCGATCTCTCAAAACGCAAGAACACCTATAAGTATGGCTACGGATATGGATACGGCAAGAAATATGGATATGGATACGGATACGGCTATGGGTATGGTTACGGCAAGGAAAGCTCAAAGAAACATAAACATCATCACAAGAGCAGCAAGTCGTCGTCAGATAACGACTCAGAAGAACAGGCAACAGTCTGACATACACTGCTGACGAACCAAATGTGGAGCCGCGCATATTCAGCACGGCCCCACATTGTTATATAACAAAAACAAATGGTGCATGAACATCATAGAAAAACAAATGGTGCATGAACATCATAGTCCACACACCATTACGATCCAAATCCCTAAAACGATACCGATTCCAAATCGGTCATTAGCGTTTTGATGATTTTAGTCCAAATCTTACAATCAGAACTTCTGGCTTATACGCAACTCAATAACCGGATATGCATCAACTTTCTTTATAAGTTTAACATAATCGCCCACCTTACCACGTACATCCCGCAAATCCTTCACAAGGTCAATCCCATCATGGGTAATTACACTCGGACTTCCACCCCACATCATAATGCCCATATCAAAGCCGATGTATGTATTACCGTTCCGGCTTAACGCACCATTGTATCCAAATCCAACATATGGCCGTACAGCATTGACCCGCGCCCTGGCTATTACCTCATTCTGTTCGGTAGGTTTCATACGATATGCATCGCCTTCATGATAAAGCACATCGCCTTTTGCACATCGCAAGTCACCCTTGGCATGAATTAACTGACTGGTACGGGGGTCATAATAGTCGTAATCCCAATATATATCTTCGGTTGCAATAACATCATGATCAAAATCACCCAAATGTATTGCCATCTCTCCATAGTATTCGAGCATGGCACTTACAAAATGGTCAGGAATATCCACATCCATACCATTGACACTGAACATGGGTTCACGTGCCGCCGCTTTCTTATATAGCTCGTTATACATGTTCACACCCATCAGTGTCGAGATTTCTTCCTGCTTGTTTTTTGCCTTGGCAACAGTGCGCCCACCGATATACACGCCAGCCGTAAGATGCCAATGTTTGTTACTTAAAGGAAAAACATCTATTAGCAACTTGGCATTACTGAAGGTAGGCTCACCCTGCATGTCAACATTATCCTTCATGTCGTAGTTGATGAACCCATGAATAAACTGGCGGATATTGTCCATGTAGTACTGTCGGGTTTCAGCATTCTCAGTCATACCTACCTCCACACCAAAGTTCATGGTCTTGTAGAACTTAGGCATAAACATCGCACCGGCTCTCACCTGGATATTACGATATATGGGCATGGCCACATCTACGCCCAGGCCTGTGCTACCAGCGGTTAGGCCGACATCACATGTACTGAGTGGTTTCCAATCCTGTCCTGTACAGTACACCGTGCTTGCATACATCAGCATTATAGCTATACTTCTACATTTCATAATCTACAGTTCTGTTTACTATCACACCTACCGGCAATATTACAGGTTGCGCATGTCCAGCCACAACCGGCATTCAGTTTAAAGCAACGATAGAAGCCATCCCGTTTTTATCATACAACAACACGTTGATAGTACCCTCATCCTGCCCTTTTGTGATAATCTCACACACCGTGTCAGGATTAGCACCACTGCGACTCATTATGTCAGAAACATGGACCTCAGCTTTACCGCGCATATAATCATACACCATTTGAGTGTCTGCATCCATATCAGACACTAAATCCTGGTGCCCAAACCGACGCATCAGATGTTCTGTAATTTGTGGTTCATTCGCATCTGCATCATCACACTTCTCTGAGCGGTCGAGCCATTGTTGGAGTTTCTTCCACCATGTCTTTTGTTCGAAATGCGTCATTGCAGATGCATGTGCCAACTTATGCATCATTTTGGAGTGATGACTTATATTGTATTCAAGGAACAAATATGTGCCCCATGTAAGAGCGATTCCGACTATAATTACAAGATACAACTGGAGTTCTATATCTGCATTCAACAGCACAGAGAAGCCCCATACTGCCACAACCGTCAGATTGATTGTAATCTCACAAAGAGTTGTCACGAAGTGACTGATCCCCGCCTTGATAAAAGCATGATGCAAGTGCGTCCTGTCGGGCGAGAAAGGACTCCTGCCATTAATTATCCGCTGAGCCATAACCCTCAACGTGTCGGCAACCGGTACGCTCATGATGGCCAAAGCAAGTGCAATGAGATTTACTTTTACCGTAGATGCATAGTATCCGATTCCGTATTTACTATGTAACATACATATAGTGAACCATGTGATGAGGACACCCATTATCATTGTTCCGGCATCGCCTATAAACATACGGCTGCGCTTACCAAACACATTATGCAAGAAAAACGGTATAAGTGCAAAGGCCATGGAGAATGCGAGGATAGCATTACTCCTGTCGTGTGAACGCAGGAAGACAACACCAAAGAGCAAGCTATAAACCATGCACAACCCACTCGAAAGGCCGTTTACGCCGTCAACCATATTAATGGAATTGATTATTCCCACGCCAATAAACACAGTCAACGGAACACCAATCCTCCAAGAGAACGACTCTATGCCCCACAAACCGTGGAAGGTATTTATACATGCACCGGCACCATATATCATGCCAAGCATTGTTATGACCTCAATTATCAGCCTTATTATAGGACTAAGTCCGACGGTATCATCCACAAAGCCTATAAACATCATCAGTATCATCGCACAGATAGGAACCATAATAATGCCGCTCTGACTCTCATACAAAACAGATTGAGTTGTCACACCTACGAAAACACCGACAACCATGCCGAAGAAAACAGCTAAGCCTCCCAATATAGGTACAGGAGTCTTCTGCAACTTTCTTGCATCCGGGTTATCTACAATGTTCTTTTCCCGCGCTATTCTCAGTACCTTGTAATAAACCCAACGTACCGACACCAGCGATGAAATTGCAGAAATCACCACTGTGATTAACATTTTTATCATATGTTGACTCATAATGCCAATGAAGTTTTTTTCACTTTTTTAAAGTTTGCCAAGTCTTCCATATTGGACTCCACATCGTTTCGGTGGGATATTGGCTGAAAAATCTGAAATCGTGTGAAAGTCTGACCGATGTGCGTTTCCAAAGAGGAGCGTTCTTATTGTATGTATTTCGCTTATCAAACTTACCGAAGTTTCCCGACAACATTATTTCCTTCAAGAGGAAACGTCCTCGTTCTTCATGAGGTTCAACCAGCATAAAAGCACTATCTAACCCAAACACGCGCTGCATAACCCACATCACTGCACGTGCAAAGTCTGTCATATTGAAATCCCTAAGCAGTTTCCTGCATTCGGTCTTCTCCCCGTCAGTACATCCTTGTCTCAAAATAAAATAGTAATCCATTATCTGTCGCATACCGATGCCTTCGTTGAAGAGGTGGCGATAGATGTGATTGAGTAAATATATTCGGTTGAATTCCATCGTAGGAACATTGATACTGATGCCATTGATATCGAGCGTCGTGATGTTGGTCGATTTGCATTCCTCAAACCATCGCTGCATTCTATGATTAGCCACCATATTGTTCATCCACGATGGTGTGAAGTGCAACTCCACCTCCACACCCTCAATTTTGCCGGCATCCACATGATGATAAAGCATATCACCCACCTGACCATATTTCTTCGCAAATTCAACAATGTCTTTTCGCGGTGCATCAATCCACAAGTCGAAGTCGCCACCATGCCTTAATTCCGGGCGAGGATAAAGAGCTGCCACCCCAAGTCCCTTAAGCAGACAATAAGGCAGTCCCTCCTTTTCGAGCAATGCCACAACCTTAGGCAACTGCTGCTGCTGAAATGCATAGTTCCGCTCACATGCCGCTTGCACTCCCGCCCACTGATATGCCCACGACGGCAGTTCGTCTTCTGATTGGTGCCACCACTTCTCAAAACCGATAAAGGTAACGCCGGTAATCGATTGACGTATTGCCTCACGGTAGAGCTTACGGCCCTCCTGCTCACTTATGTTGGCAGAAAAGTCGCTGCGCAAGCCTATCGATGCCTGAATCAGTTCGAAGAATAGAGATACTTTCATCTGTCAAGATTGCGTTCCATATCAGTATAGTTCAGCATATTGCTTAGCAACAATATCCCATCTGTAACGTCTGTCAGCGATTTCCTTCATTACAGATGCAACTGCCTCAAGTTCAGAATCGGGAGCTGATAGTATCAGTTGTCTGAGCGTTTCTGCATTGCTGAAGTATAATGCACTGTCTTCTGTCGTGGCACGGTTATACACCACATCGAAGGCTATGATTGGTATGCGGAAGTACATCGCCTCAACAAGCGACGGATTGGTACCACCGGCACTATGCCCGTGAATATACCATCTGGCATTCGAGCGCAAAACATACAACACATCTAAGTCGTAAATCGGTGGCAGGATATGTATGTTATCGTAGTGCGAATACCTGTTCTTAAGTTCAATGCCATACTCACTCTTGTCCCAATTGCCCACAAACACAAGCAGCTTGTCGGTTCCGGCAAAAGCATCCAATATCACATGGCAATTGTTTTCAGGCTCAATGCGGCATACAGTTATTGCATACTGTTTATCAACCAAGTCGTGTTTCAGCAGTGTTTCAGCAGCCACATCCGGAGCCACACTACACAAAGCCTGGTCACCTCCATATGCAATCAACTCCGATTGCTTTCCATAAGTATCTACGACATAATCGTATATACCCTTATTGTCGGACACCACAACATCAGCATATCTTACCGCCACAGCTTCCGATGTCCTCAAAAACCATCGTGCCGCTTTTCCCCACTTATCTCGCTTATGTTCCAATCCGTCGATATTGACAACAATCCGTCCCCTGAATAACAGACTGAATATAGGCAGGAAAATACATCCCGACACTCCAAGAATCAGCACTGTATCAAAGCCACGGCCGACACACATTAACATCGAAACGATGTCGTATGGTATGCTCTCAGCACCGTTGGCATGTAAGAACGGTACATAAACAAGCCGTGCACCCTTATACGACTGGAGTTTTCGTGAGTAACTACGAGCAGAACAGAACACAGTGAATTCAGCATCTTCGTTGTAACTGATTATGTTTTCAACCAATGCTTCAAACCCACCGTAGTTGGCAGGTACGCCTACCGTACCTATTACCGCAATATACCTTTTTTTGTACATTTTCTACAATCAATACTTAACCGACCTTGTAAAGTTTTGATTTTCCAATTACCATACGGTCTATAAGGCAATACTTCACAACATGTGAAAAAATGATTGCTATTAATAATGTTAAAATACATACAGCAATATAAGCCAAATGAATATTTGGAAAAAACTTATCAAAATGAAAATATGAAACAGCACGGAAACACATCATATGGCATAAATATATCTCCATACTGATTGAGCTTAAATAACGAAGAATCCTATTGCTCAATAAAACTCCTTCATAACCAATTGCAAGGCAAACCCATATAGACATAGTCAACAGAGTAACAATTACACCGACAAAATCTGAGTTCCAATGTCCATACTCCCAATAAATAATAGTTAAAAGGATGCTCAAAATCCACCACAGCCATTGATTCTTAGATGTGATATGATATATAAAGTCACGATATAAATAAATGAGACCACCCGCCATGAAGAATGGCAAATTATACAAGAAAGAACGAGGAACAGCACTAAATGATATGAATTTATCCGTAAAGAAGTATGTCATGCACGATAAACATATCAATAAAGATATAAAAAACATCATCCATGCTCGAAACCTGTTATCGATAAGGAATACAAAGAAGGGATAAAATATATAAAAAATAAATATAATACCGAGAAACCAGCCTACTCCCATAACACTCATGCTAAAATTAGGAAGAAATCCAAAAAGCATCGTAATATTGAGAAAAGCCTCTAGTGCCATTTGTAAAATATGAGGCATAGGCGAACTGCCTAATATAAAGTCTGAAGATCTGCTGATTGCTGTTTGATTTGGAGAATGAGGAATAAAGGCTGCTATCAGTACAAGAATTGCAAAAAAAGGCAAGATTCGCATATAACGCCTCTTATAAAACTGATCAGGTGTTATCTCCTTTAATTTGAATTTTTCATAATAACCACAACTGAGTGAAAAAGCAGATAATATCATAAAAAGGAATACGAGTCCTGACATTGTAGCTATAACCCTATCATACACATAGCCAGAAAAGTTAAGGGGCATATTTGCCTTAACATGCATTAAGACAATTCCAATGGCTGAATAAGCCCTTATACCATCTAAAGACGGAAACATTTTATATTTATGAGCCATACTTCTCTATAGTAACTTTTGGGCAACCAATACTTCCCTTAAATTTAATTGGAAACTATCCAAACGTTTTAATGCAAGCGAAAGAGATTTTGCAGCCTGGTCTTTTAATGGTTGAGGATTATTAAACCATTCCTTAAACATGATCAAAGCTTCATCTGTCGTTTTTTTTGTAGCAGGAATTACATATGGATATTGCAGATTATAATATAAAGCCTCAAATTTATGACAATAAGAAAACGGGATAGTAACTACTCTTGACGAAAACGCTGCAATTGTAGAATGCATTCGTGAACCCAAAAAGAAATCCATATTAGCGATGTAACTTTTTGCAGATATAGCATCTTCAAAGGCTGGAGCAAGAACTACGTCATTTCCAAATTTTTCCTTAAGTTCACAACATATACGATAATCATTCTCAGTAGCCTCAAAATGGTCTTTGTCAACCACATGAGCTATAAGATGAATATGGCAGCCACCAATACCTACAAGATAAGAAATCAAGTCATAATAAAACTTTTGATAGTCAACAGTCAATCCGAACTGTTTATTTGTATTTTTATCCCACAACAACGATGAAACGTTAATTCCTATATTCACGCATGAATGGCTAATCTCGAATTTGTTTTTTTCATATGGAAGCAGAAACGCCATATCTGCCGTTGTCCTAACATGATTTCCCTTTATCAATTTGGCTGTATCGTCTCTGGCATAGGCAAGTGCCGAATTATTTATAATCCATTCAGACCAATTGACTAGCAATGGTTTATAATGGCCATAAGTCTGAGGGAGCAAGAAAAGTGGTCGATGTGCCCAATAAACAATCTGTTTGCGCATAATCTGTACTACATTACGCTGAAAGCCATAAATACCAGTGAACCCATCACCATAGCTGCCATCAAACACAGCGTCGCAAGTACATATGACGTTATATGTACTGATCCAACTTTTTATGCTATAAATATTGAAGATAGAACATCTGATATTCAATTCTGGGAAGTTTTTGCGAATCAGTCCTAACTGGTCTTGCTTTGTTATGCAAATTATTTCAAGCTCTTCCTTTTTATAAATATTCAAAAGAATCCTGAGAAATGTAAAAGTCAAAGCCTCACATCCCTTATTTGCATCCTTTAAGGATAATCCCATTAAACCAAATCTATGTATCATATATTATTATAAACTGCCTTTTAAAATTCTGTATATCGTACCACAAAATCTCAATATTAATTGCTTTAATGAAAAACCTTTTGAAAACTGTCGGAGTATTGCATTATCATAAAGAGGGAAACGCTTTCCACAGACTCTTTGAGCTATCTTGTATGCTGACAGAGAAGACTTTCGTGTATAATGATAAGGTTGCATCTGCTTTAGTAATACTTTGTCAACATCACAATCCAATGCACTCACATCATTAGAATCTATTAATTTATCAAACAAATCCGCACCCTCCTTAGTTCGTAAGAATACAATATTACGGCCAGGTTTATCGTCGAATACAGGTTTCCCTTTATCACTCAAATACCACGCATCTCCACAAGATATATCAGCCAACTCGCCTGTACCATCAGCACAATACCGACAAATCTTTTTGACATCACGTCCCAATATCGACATCCAAGCTTTCTCATATTCCATAGTTGATGTTGTACCATTTTTGAATGTAAGCACTACATTTCCCGGCCATCCATTGCCTCTATATTGGAAATCATCACAATCTTTCAAATCACCAACATCTAAAGCCGTTAAGAGTTTATTATTTGCGACAAGGCTTGGTTGACCTGCACAAAAGAATGAAAACAAATACTTTACAGACTTTCCGATTTCCGGATTAACATGGTCAATATAAATTTTTAATGACGACACATCACAGGGCTTTCCGACAAAGGCATATGTCTCATTACCTTTAATCAAATTCAGAATATCAGTCAGTGGAGCTGATGTAGTATAACGCGAACCCATACATTCAAGGAGTTCTTGTTCTGTATGGTTCACCCTTGTCAGTGTACATCTGAAATCATCGGGATGCTTACAAGTAGAAATTACGCCATCAACTATGTGTTCTCGTATTAAAAACAGACACAAGGCTGTAATAATTCCGCCACTTGAAGCTCTAAATCTAATATCTTCATCATTAGACCACGCTAAAACACTTCTCTTATATTTTCCCCAAATTGTTCCATCAAGATAATTACGCGTAGCAAATCCTGAAGCAGGACATACCAAAGAACATAAACGTAAGTCCCTATCAGATAATTGTGGACTACTGAACCCTTTTTTATCAACATTAATCATAACGCCATTTACAGCCTTGCAGAGTCCACAGCCAGTACAATATTCTTTGAGTGTATTTCTTAAATTATTTTTTTTCATCATTTACTACATTCAGGAGCTGTTTAATAATAAATGGCCAGTTATATTTATCAATTATCAGCTGACGAGCATTGTCTATGACCTTTCGGCGGTATTCTTCATCATCTATATATTTACTAACAGCATTCACCCATGGTTCTACATCAAATTTTTCAACCACTATGCCCAGGTCCTCATTACCGCCTATTAGGGTTGCAGACCCGCCATTTGCGCTAGATACCACAGGAGCACCCAAATACATCGCCTCCAACAACACCATACCAAATATCTCCAACTTTGAGGGCAGCAAAAAAGCCTTAGCAAGTGGATATATATATTTAAGTTGAGGGTTGTCAATTCGATTCACACGATATATACCATCTAAAACTTTTGGGGACCGATGTTTTATCACATCTTCCTCATAATCCTCATGATGATAGCCTACCATTCTCTTAAATGCAGAGATGTTACTTTTGCCAATAACTACGAATTTCAGATCAGGATATTTTTTTTGCAACTTTTCATATACGTCAAGTAAAAAAGGGTAATTCTTTCTTTCGCTCAGCGCTCCAACATACAATATACACCTGTGCTGAGACATGAAATCCATAAGTTTCTGCGTTTCAGGTGAAATAGCAACATCACAGTCAAAGCGTGCTGTGTCAAGTCCTACGCCTATATTGCATAGATTTGTATATCCTTTTTTATTCAAATAGTCATAAGAAAGAACTGATTTGACAAACTTGTATTTAAGTTGTCTGTCCAGACGTTTTGTAAATAAAGCATCAAATAGTGGGGAGACAAACTTAAACATAAACATATTATAGTAAGGGCCATTATACAATGCAACTTTAGGATGATTCAACGATACCAAATATGTCATAAGTTGATAATACTCCTGACAAATTACTAAATCATATTGTTTTAAGAAATCCCGTTTGCAAATATTAAAATTAAGTCCCCAACGTAAAAACCTAAATCTTGGAACCTCAATACATTTTGCTTGATATCTACCATTCTGATAGAAAACAAAGTTACTTCGTGGCCCTCTACGCTTCATCGTTATGAAATCATAATCATATCCCATATCACAAAACGCACGTCCAATACCCAACTGCTGGACATTATACGAGTTAATGTCTAAATCATTTGCCGTAGAACGGATTAGTAGTATTTTCTTTCCCATGACTTATAATAGAGTCCTGTAGTTTTAGCTTACTTCATTATAACAGATTTCAATGTGTCCAAATAAGCTGTTCCCCATTGCTCATCAGGTTCAATATAATTACCTTCCCCCCATTCATTCCAAGACCGTAACATTATAATTTTATGTTCGTCGCTTTTATATTTCACTGCATCAACAGCCATTTCCACATGTTTCTTCCACAATTCTGGAGTAGAACCATAGTATATAACAGCACGCCTACCACTTCGAGGGCTTCTGTCCCAATTAGGGAAAATACATGGATATACGTTTTCTTGTTCATCTCTTTCAGTAACCAAATATTTAATAATATCTTCATACTTATACTTATCGATGTTTGCCATCCAATCAACCCTGTGCCTTATAACATTCAATATTTTCTTGGCATACCGACCCTTAACATTTGCTTCGGCCTGCCAATGATTACCATGACAAACGGCATCGTAACCCATAGAAAGCAACTTATCTATCGACGAATCATACCCTTGTGTCAAACCCACAAAATGAATACCAGGCAATCCGTTTTGTTTTGCCAAATCATTCCATAGGGCAAAGAAGTGATTCCTATCTGGTATATCCTCTGCATTATATAGCATGAAAAAAGGTTTACCGTCAACCCTGATATATCTTGAGTCATTAAAAGCTTTTAGACAATAATTAAAATGACTTATGTAGTCCTCATCTCCAGGATATGTTTGCTCAACAATTATCTTATTTGATTGGAAATTGTTGACAGTGCTCCATGTTGCTGTTTTCCAACTATGATTTGCCCATCCCAAGCAAAAAGGGTAATCTGGTTTTCCTGTGCTCAGTACCTCATCAAAAGGTCGTTCAAGCAAACGTTTACCGCCACCCATCCAATAGTGCCAATACATAAAGCCTTCAATCCCTGCAGCCCTAGCTAACTGAGCCTGTTTTTCACGCACCTCTGGTAAGCGTAAGTCATAAAAGCCAAGATCTGCGGGAATATTTGGTTGATGATGTCCCTTAAACAAAGGGCGTGCTTTAGCCACATTATTCCATTCTGTAAAGCCTTTTCCCCATACCGCATCGTTTTCTGGTATAGGATGATACTGTGGCAAATACATAGCAATGACTCTTGCTTTGGTTTTCATCATCTGACTTGTATTCATAAGAAAAGAAAATTAACGAGGATTATTATTCATCTGTTTTATAACAATTGCAGGACAACCTGCCACCACAGAATATGATGGCACATCTTTTGTAACAACAGAGTTAGCTGCAATTACTGCCCCATCGCCCACTATTACATTTGGTAAAATTGTAGCTTTATCACCAATCCATACGTTATCTCCAATAAGAATTGGTCCCTTGCTGACCACATCTCTTTCCAAAGGAGGAATAGATAATGACTCAAAATCGGTATCTCCATGTGAGTTATCAGTTATTGTCACCCATTTTCCGGTGAGAAGACCGCGGCCTACTCTGATTTCGTTAGTTGAGGTTATATTATTATATGCACCAACATGGCAATCATCACCAAAGGAAATTTTTCCAGATTGTCCATTATATGTTCTTACTTCAAGATATAGATGTTTGCCAAACGTACTATTGTTTCCCACAGATATATGCCTGCCTCCAATCAAACGTTCTATACCTGAAAATTTTACGCCATCACCACAAAGAAAAAGGGAATGACCCATGTATAGAGAGTAGATATATCGTTTAACTCTCTCTGCTATCACAAATATATCATAAGGCACGAGATAGCTGCCCACCTTCATTATAGACTTAACTAATGCTCTTCCGATGACAAATACTTTCATAAAGCATTTTTATTTGAATTACATTATTCTCAATTGAATACAGATCAGCGGCTGTTTTTTGTGCCGATAGCACCATTTTTGAATATTCTTCTTCAGACAATGAGGTCAATGTAACCATCTGCTTCCTAAGACCTGATATGTCATCAAACAACAATCCTCCAATCTTGTTTATGATTTCAGAAGTTCCTCCTGTGTTTCGTCCTATTACGAGTGTGCCACAAAAAGCAGATTCGGCAGTCATGCGTCCAAATCCTTCAAACTTAGAAGCGACTATTAATGATTTTGCATTTGACATCCATTCACGTACATCATATTTCATACCAATAAAGTCAACTTTGTCAGCACATCCGAGTAAAATTGTCTTTTTCTTAAGATGCCTTACATAATCCTCCTTCCCATCTCCTAAAATCTTCAATCTATAATTAGGATAATCTTTTACAAACAAAGCAAAAGCTTCAATTACATCATCATGTCCTTTTACTGGTGATATACGGCTTGCACAAAGAAAATAGTTTGATTTTGGGTAATTAAACCGTATGTCGTTTTGTTTATATATGCCATTATAAATAGTATGTGCATTGGGACTATCTGTTAGCCCGAAGTATGACCTGATACCATCTGATATTGTTACAACATAAGATTGCTTCAGCATCTTACGGAATCTACTTGCAGATGGCAATATATACCAGTGGAAGTCAAGGGTTTGGTATTCTCTAAGATGCCATACATGTGGCAAGCCCAAGTTTCGAGCCACTTTATATCCCTCATGAACAACACCTGTGTTTGTATGAATAATTACAGGAGCCTCTTTCCGAATCACCTCACGGAGTTGTCGCATACTTCTCCGTTTCTTTATTGGTATCGTAACAAATCTATTAATCCAATGAAATATGTTATCAAACTTTACTATTGGTAAATAAGATGAAACGATACAAATTTTGTAGTGCGGTATATTATTATCCTTAAGAGTCTTGTCGAATTGTTCGTTTTCCCCTATATCGGGAGAAACGACTATAGGAGATACTCCTTGATTTTTAAGGCCCAATATCATATTCAGGAATGATATCGTTGCTCCTCCACACATTGTACTATGAACAATATATAATACCTTCATGATGTCAATCCGTCTGTTTGTGCTTGCTCTGGCAATACATAATCATCGTCTTCATCATCTTCTTCATTTGCAACAAAATCTGAACAACAAATAAAAGGAATTAGCCAGGCTTCCCATATAGGGTATGCACGTTGAAGAAAACTGGCCATATAAAGAATCAACATTCCTGTCATATACTTTCTGTTAACGTGGGTACGTACCACGATAATGTAAGTCAACAACATTAATATGGTTCCAATTATTCCACGCTGAAGTATATACATTTTATAACCCGATCCTGTAAACCCGACCTCCGTTTCTTTTCTTTTGACAAATTCATCACCACCAATACCCATTATTATCGTTCCGTCGTCAACGGCCTTTTCAAAATCATCATCGACAACTTGTGTTGTTCTGTTATTTCCTGCTATAAATTTCTCTTCGTCAAGTTCAAGACGATTTATAATAAGTTGTCCTAAAATGTTGTCTTCAGAAACAAAAGACTCCCCTTCGTCATTGTCAACCGAGTTGACATACACAACTGATGCTATCAAAGCCAAATATACAACAATCCTGCTGAGTCGAGTCACAAGGCTATTTGTTCCCATCAATAAATAAAGGAAAAAACCTATTGCGGTAAGAACATATCCAGCCAAAGACCAGGTAAAGATGAGAGAAATAAAAAGAATCTTTATATAATTACTTTTGAAATTGAAACGGTTTGCATATAAAAGGAATGCAATAATCATTCCAACATGTCCTGGTTCCAAAAAGACAGCATTGAAGCGCGGTATAGCTATGTCACTGATATTCTTTATATACACAAAATAATTAACAAATAAATACCGGTCGTCGTCATAGGATAACATACCATTATCGGGCAGCTCTAATATGTACAATAAAAGAAAAACTGTTAATGAAACACCAAGAATCAATGCGAAGCCTTTTGTGATAAAATTGAGGACGAATTGTTTTTCTTCACTTGCAAAAGATAATAAAACAGCTATATTTATAGCCTTTATTATCATTCTGAAATAGTATGTAAATCCATTCTCGTAACTACCAAACATCAATGATGCAAACAGAAGAACAGCAAACCAAAGACATTTTGAGTTTATCTCAAGTTCTACATGCCTACCTAAAATCAACATTATACTTAGAATCAATGTAATAATACCCAAAAAAATATTATTGACATTCCATAAATAATATATGTACATACTATCGAGGAATAGCAAAAAAAGGAGGAAGGTATATATGTACAGCAGAATATTGCGTTCAAATGAAAACATATCGATTGTTACTTTTTAATGTGCAATGCAATCATGTTTTTTATTTCCCTACGTTCGTTCGATGTGATTCCTATCCAATAAATAACAGAACCAGTTGTCAGAACAATAACAAGTCCGTGAATTATATTAAGAAACAAATTATCATCTAAATTAAAAAAAACATTAATTACTCCATTTATTATCAAAGACAGGCACAATACTGTCAATATGGGTAATACCACTGTTTTAAAATATGTTGAGATGCTTAGCTCAACTTGTTTCATGGATATATACAAACGTACTATATGAGCAAAAAAGTATGTTATGATTAGTGACAAAATACAATAAAAGGAAGGGAATGATAATTTGGAGAATAAATAAGCCAATGGGACCGACATCAGGGTTATGCAGCCGACGCATATTTGGTACCATTTGATATTGCCTGTTGCTCTTATTATCATACTTATGGGCTGTTCCAATACATTGACTAGAGAATATACAAGTATTAACTGGGAGAACAGGACCATTTCATCCGTTACATAATCTTTTCCTAACCAAACGTCAAGGCATTGTCTCATCAAAAACAATAGAGGAAGTGACAAAAGATAAAGCAAGAAGAATGAGTATTTTGAACTTTTATAGACTAGCTGTAGTGACATCATTTTTTCTCCAGCTGCATATTTTTTAACGATTTGAGGGGATACTGCCAAATAGAAATTGTTGCTAAATGAGACAACAGTAGAGTTTATTCTGTCAGCAATGGCTTTTGCTCCATTAACCACCGGACCGAAAAACAAATTAATAACAAGACTTAGGCCTGCAACATTAAGTGTGCCTGATAATGAGCCGAAAAGATTCCAGCCAGTATAGCTGAGTAACGTCTTAATCAAAGATTTGTTATAATAAAACCTTATAACACAGCCCACAATGTGCCTTTTACAATAACCAACATATATCAGAAGTATTGAAACATCTACTATTGCATGCATCACACTTAATGTTATCAGCTTATCAAAAGTAGAATAAAACAGAATTGTAACAATTATCAACTTCGCAAACACCTCATATAGACTCATATAAGCATAAATCTTCATCATTTCATGTGAAACGATTGCTGCCGAAAAAGGGATTAGCATTAAGGAACATACAAATGTCACAATAGCGCATTGATATACCCATTGAGCAGCATAAATACGAGTTGGAGGAATTACTAAATATGAATTTATAATCCAGGGGCCTATACTCTCTGCAACAAGAATAACTAACAGAGACAATACTGCACAAATAAATAATAATCCTCCGAAATTTCTACTATATAGTTTAATATCTTTAATGCCTAATGCATACGACAAAAAACGTTGAGTAGCCGATGTCATTGTGCCACGAATGACATTCATAAAAGACACAAGACCACCTACTGCATTCTGAACCCCATAGTCGTCTAAGCCTAGTAAGCGTAGTGTGATACGTGCAGTATAAAAAGTAACGACCATCACGATCAACATACGTATATACAAGTAAATTGTGTTCGTTGCTATACGTTTGTTATTTGACGAAATTTCACTCATATACAAAAAATTGAGCTAAATACGTGTCACATCGTCCTTCTCGATTGATGTCATGGCACATCCGAGGCCGTTGATTGTGATTACGATGTGTGAAGCTGTGGCATCGCGCAGGAACTGGCCGACGAGTCCTTTGAGTGGACCTCGCACCACCCGCACTCGCTCGCCGAGTCGCAGGGGCTGGTCGGTGAAGCTGACGGGGTTGCCGGCTTGCCTGAGCATATACTGCAGGTCGCGCATCTGGTAGTCGGGTACCATGGCATAGGCTCGTTGGTTTGTGCTGCCTGCGGTCCTGGCACGGTCGGTCATGAAGTGGTAGATGAGCGAGCAGCTGCGCATGAGTGGAACTCGCTGGTTGTCGGTCATGCGTATGAAGACTCGGCGCGGAATCACTATATGTTCCACTTCACGGTTGTGGCTCTTGTCGTAGTGGTGCATCTCGGTCTGTGATGCGACGTATGCTTCAAAGCCCAGCTCCTGCACCCTACTGCGACACAGGCGTTCGTGGTTGTATTTCACTTCGGCTACATACCAATACAGGGACTCGCTGCCGGGCACACCTCCGGTATGTGGTTTCCGCTCGTTTGCGGCCACTCTTACATCACCATTGTCCGTGGTTTCGTTTGTCGTCATGTCGTTTGTATCGCCTTTTCGCCATAGCTGGCAAGGCGTATTTTAACGTGCAAAGGTACGAAAAAAATACGCGACCCACGCTACCCTTATCATAAAAAAGTGGCATGTAGGTCGAAAAAGAGTTTGTAGTGACCGGTTTCTGATGTGGTTGAGGTCAATGGTTTGGTTGGTCGGATTGTTTTTGTGTTTATCGTTCACGTCTTTGTCAGTCCGCACGATTCCTTGACGAAATATGTTGGCCGGTGTTTGCTTTCTATGTATATGCGGCCTATGTATTCGCCCAGTATGCCGATTGAGAGCAGTTGTACTCCGCCCAGGAACAGTATGATGCTCACCAGTGTGGTGAATCCCTGTACGGGGTCGCCCCAGATGAGTGTCTTTGCCATGTAGAACAGTAGCAGGCAGGCCGCCCCGAGTGCGATGATGGCTCCCATGATGGTTGCCATGCGCAGTGGTGCCGTCGAAAATGATGTGATGCCGTCGATGGCCAGCCCGGCCAGGCGCCAGAGGCTCCACCGGCTTTCGCCCGACTGACGGTCTGCACGGTCGAAGCTGATTTCTTTTTTCCTGAACCCGATCCATGAAAACAGGCCTTTGTTGTAGCGCTCGGTCTCGCGCAGTTGGCGCATGGCTTCAACGCACTGCCGGTCGAGCAGTCGGAAATCGCCTACGTTGACAGGCATCTCGACTCTCGACAGACGTTCCATCAGGCGGTAGAATGTCATCGCCCCACGGTGTCGGAGCCACGACTCGTTTCCGCGGCTCGTGCGGCGTGCATAGACATCGTGATAGCCTTGTTCCCACCACCTCAGCATTTCATGTATGAGGGCTGGCGGGTCTTGCATGTCGGCATCCATCAGCACCACGGCATCGGCCTCAGCATGGTCTATGGCTGCCATGAGGGCACACTCCTTGCCGAAGTTGCGCGACAGACAGATGTATGTCACCCGCTCGTCGGTGGTATGCAACGACTGCATAATGCCGGCAGTGCCGTCGCTGCTACCGTCGTCAACCAGGAGCAGGTTCCAGACATATCCGGGCTCAGTGCCCATAATGACTCGCACCTCGTCGTAGAGACGGGGCAGGTTTGCCTCTTCGTTGTAACACGGTATGCATATCGTCACTTTCTTCATGCCAAGACTGGGATGCACTTTTGTCTCGTGCCCATGCACCCACGTGGCAAAGATACAAAGTTTTGGTGAAACCGGTGGCATGAAATTGTGTTTTTTGGCCTCGGAGAACAGAAAAAAGCAGGGTTCGGCACATGTTTTATCCCAGTCGGGGGCACGCTTGTCTTCACAAGCGGTGCAAGCATCCTTTCCACGACTGCGCAGTCGCAGGGTCGGGAGTGCGCAGTCGCAGGGCCGAGAGTACGCAGTCGCGGGGCCGAGAGTGCGCAGTCGGAAACACGGCTGCAAGCGGGCACGTGTCTGTCTTGTCGGATGCCGCCAGTTGAAAACTGGATTGTGCATACTGCTATCTGTAAAAACAAAAAGGGTGCATTGACGCACAATTATCATGTTTAATGTGTGGGTTATCGGGAATTATTCCGTAACTTTGCAGCCATAATGCCGGGCCGTGGTGTCACGCACCTCCGTTATGGTCTGAGGAAAAGAGCATATTAAAGAAAGATGGTTTCGATAGAGCATTTGTGTGTTGAATTTGGAGCAAAGCCCTTGCTTCACGACTTGTGTTTTGTAGTGAACCCACACGACCGCATTGCCTTGGTAGGCAAGAACGGCGCAGGCAAATCGACTCTGCTTAAAATCATGGCAGGGCTACAGTTGCCTACGAGCGGCAAGGTGTCACGCCCTACCGGCTTGAAAGTGGGCTACCTGCCTCAAGTGATGCAGGTGAACGACTCACGCACCGTGGAAGAAGAGACGGCATTGGCCTACACGGGACACACGGTCGAGCCGTGGCAGATGCGTGCCGAGATAGATAAGACCCTCACCGGACTTGGGTTTCATCGCGACGACCTGACACGACCCACCAGCGAATTCTCGGGCGGATGGCGAATGCGCATAGAGCTGGCTAAGATTTTGCTGCAAAACCCCGACCTCCTGTTACTCGACGAGCCTACCAACCACCTCGACATAGGGTCGATTGAGTGGCTCGAGACATTCATCCAGACAAGCGCAAAGGCAGTGATGGTGGTGAGCCACGACCGAGCCTTCATCAACAACATTACCAATCGCACCATCGAAATAACCTGCGGCAGGATAAACGACTACAGGGTGAAGTACGACCAGTATGTAACCCTGCGCGACGAACGACGGCAGCAACAACTGAGGGCCTACGAAAACCAACAGAAAGAGATTGCCGACATCAAAGAATTCATCGAGCGATTCAGATATAAGCCTACAAAGTCGAACCAGGTGCAGAGCCGCATGAAGCAACTGGAGAAAATCGTACCCATCGAAATCGACGAGGTGGACAACACCATGCTCCGGCTCAAGTTCCCGCCATGCCAGCGTAGCGGCGACTTCCCCGTGATATGCGACGAGGTGTCCAAAAGTTATGGCAACCACCTCATCTTCAAAAACGTGAACATGAGCATACGCCGAGGCGAAAAGGTGGCATTCATGGGTAACAACGGCGAAGGGAAATCAACACTGGTGAAGTGTATCATGGGACAAATCCCGTTCGACGGGACACTGAAGATAGCACAAAACGTACAGATAGGCTATTTTGCACAAAACCAGGCACAACTGCTCGACGGCAACATCACCGTGTTCGACACCATCGACAGGGTAGCCACAGGCGACATGCGCACGCGAGTGCGCGACCTGCTCGGAGCATTCATGTTCGGAGGCGAAGCCATCGACAAATACGTGAAAGTGCTGTCGGGCGGCGAGCGCAGCCGGCTGGCAATGATACAGCTGCTGCTGCAACCCGTCAACCTGCTCATACTCGACGAGCCGACCAACCACCTCGACATGCAGTCGAAAGACGTGCTCAAGAGCGCCATACGCGAATTTGACGGCACCGCAATTATCGTGAGCCACGACCGCGACTTCCTCAAAGGCCTGGTTGACCGCATTTACGTATTCAAAGACCAACAGGTGAGAGAACCGATAGATAAGGGCAGCATATCCATACCATCCCCCCTTACGGGGAAGGAGGCTGCGGACAGAACTGACCGGATGGTTCTCCCCACAAAGGGGGAGATGTCAGCAGGACAGAAAGGGTCTGGTGGCGTTCAAGCATGGCAAGCAGCAAAAGCCGAAGCTAAGGCCAAAGCCAGGCAAGAGAAAATGCTCAAGGCATGCGAAGACAAAGTCACACAACTCGAACAGCAGATAACCGAAGTAGAACAACGCCTCGCAACTAAAAACGACATGCAACTCGTCGAGCAATACACACAACTCAAAGCACGACTGGAAGCCGCAATGGCGGAATGGGAGAAAATAGTCGGCGACCAATAACAATCGACACAATAACACATATAAAAACAAATAATCATGAAACTAAAACAACTCACAGTAATTGCAATGGCACTTACAACGACAGCCTGCCAGCAACAGCTGGGCATCGGCATCAAACTGGAAAACATGAACGACTCTGTGGCTCCTGGCACAGACTTCTATCAGTACGCATGTGGCGGATGGATTAAAAACAATCCACTGAAACCCGAGTATGCACGCTTCGGCAGCTTCGACGCAGTGGCCGAAAACAACCGCGAGCAAATACGAACCCTCATCGAAGACCTCTCTAAAAATCAAAACCAACAGGGAAGCCTGGCACAGAAAATAGGCGACCTCTACTCGATGATGATGGACTCTGCCCGCCAGAACGCTGACGGCATACAACCAATCCTGCCCGACCTCCAGGCTATTGCAAACCTCCAGGGACGCGACGCAATACTCAGCTACATGAACACACAGCAACTGCGCGGCGGACGACACATCATCAGCTGCGGAATAGGAGCCGACATGATGAACAGCACCGACAACATGGTCGAAATCGGACAAGGCGGACTATCGCTCGGGAACAAAGACTACTACGTAAAAGACGACCCTGCAATGCAGAAAATACGCGATGCATACCGCAAACACATCGTCAATATGTTCCGACTCGTGGGCGATACCGAAGAAACCGCCACACGCAAGATGGAAGCCGTGATGTCAATCGAAACACGTATGGCTCTCGGTTCACGCAGCCGCGTGGAACTGCGCGACCCTGCCAGCAACTACCACAAGATGGCATTCACCACACTGAAAGAAGACTACCCAGGATACGACTGGGACGAATTCTTCGAGTCACAACTCATCACAGAACTCGACTCTCTCTCTGTAGGACAACCCGAAGCAGTGAAAGAAGCCATCGCAATACTCAACGAAACAAGCGAACAATCGCTCAAAGACTGGATGCAATGGCGACTGCTATCAAGCGCGGCAAGCACCCTGGGCGATGAAATCTATGCCGAATCATTCGACTTCAACGGACGTGTCATGTCGGGACGACAGGAAATACAGCCCCGTTGGAAACGCTCGGTCAATACCGTAAACGGCATTCTGGGCGAAGCGGTGGGCGAACTCTATGTAAACAAATACTTCCCTGCCGAAAACAAAGCACGCATGCAGCAACTGGTGAAAAACCTGCAAGTGGCACTCACCGAACGAAAAGCGGTGCTTGTTCGCCGCTTTCGACTACTTGACCTTCACCTTGAGGGTGACAGCCGTAGTCTTGGACAGATACGAGGAATTGCCCACGGCCGTAACTTTCACCTTCACCTTGTAGGTGCCCTTCTTCAAGCCCTTCTTCACGGTGATGGTACCGTTCTTGG
>CALGGJ010000130.1 GCA_937915745.1 uncultured Prevotellaceae bacterium
GAGATTCAAGTGTGACTGGAGTTCAGACGTGTGCTCTTCCGATCTCTGAATCTGCTGTCGAATGAAGGGTTGTTGATGAGCAGTGTGATTTCGTCGCCTGCACTCACGTTGGCTGTGATGTAGTCAACTATCATCTTGTCCATGAATGAAGTGAGTTCTGGAATCGTGATGTTGTAAGGCTCGTCGGCCAGCACTTCTTCTGCATTGCCGTCGTTGTATCCATCTTCAAGAGTCATGAGCAAGTCACCGAACTCTTCGCCCAATCCTGCAAACGATGTGCCTTCGAAGCGTTCCTGCTCGCTTTCACAACGTGTCATGGCAGCCTTGACTGTTGTATAAGCAGCAACCGATGCATTGAGTGCAGTGACAGCCTCAGTCAGTTTTTCATTGTATTCTGCACAGTCAGTGACAGCATCTTTGGCTTCTTCGAGTGCTTCTTCGTAAGCTTCTTTCACATCGGCATTTGCCCTCACATCGTCGAGGTTAGGGTATTTGGCCTCACACTCGCTGATGAGAGTCTGGAGGATTGCATAGTCTAGGTCGCCCTCGATTGGTCCGTAGTAGAGCAGAGAGAAGTTGTCGAAAATTGACCAGTCGTTGTCGTTGATTTTTGCATCTTTCTTCACACCGATGCGTACATCGCCTCCATCTTCGAGAATAAGGTTGATTTCGTTCATGTAGTAACCGTTCTGGAACCAGTAGTTGGCTGCTTCCATCGTGTTTGGTATCACGTAATCACCCACCGATGATGTTGCACCGCCGAAGCTTGTCACGACAGCACCACTGCTTGCCGATACAATCGGAACAGATGTTGTGTCGTTCTCGCCCGTGACAATATAGAATATTGCGTAGCGTTGTGCGTCTGGATTTTCACTGGTCTGCAGGCTCCAGTCGTTGCTGGCAGAGCCACGACGATAGTATCCCTGAACCGAGAACTTGTAGCGTCCGGCTGGCAGTCCTTCGATGTCTTGATATGTGTCGTAGGTCTTGTTGTAGTGCTCAGCACAGGTTGATGTAGTACCACCTGCACCGAATGCCGTACCGCTCCATCCGGTGAAGTCACCGATTACGTCGAATGTTGCATTGACGATGAGGTTAGAACCGTCGCGTGGGTCTTCTGCTGTTGCTCCCTCCAGGCCCTTGAGCTTCCATGCAAGTACCTGTGCGTTCATGTCGGCTTCGGCGGCTTTCATCTCTTCGTAGGTCGATACATTGTAGTTGTGGTATATGCTACGGGCTGTCTCGGTGTCAACAAACGGATAATCGGCTTCAATAGCTTCGATGTTGGCAAGGAATGTCTCGGCATAGTTGTAGGCTGTAACAGCTGAGTAATACTTTGCATATTCATCTTCCGAAATGAATGCCCAGTCGATCTTTGCATCAACACCTTGCAGAAGGCTAAGCAGATTGTCGGATGCCTCGATGTCAATCATTTCGCCAAGTTTAGGGTCGAGCATCGGATAGATTGCCATCACATTGTTGTCAAGATAATCGTTGTCGAAAGTGTTGAATGCAAGGTATCCGTCGTAACTCTCTAATCCGAAGTAACGGGCAGTAGAGTCGTTGTTGAATGCAGGGTTGACATCGGCCGGCTTGATGCGGAACACGCCATTGCCCTGTGAAAGGATTTCCCACATATAGTCGGCCTGACTGGCACGGTCAACGAACATGGTGGACCATGATGTAGGGAAAATCTTGTAGTACATATTGCCGCGGCTATTGAAGTTGCCATAGCCGCTGATAGTGTAAGTCTTGCCATCCCACGGATGTACGACAGTGTCGGCTTTTGCACCTTCAACATCTTCTTCCGGCTGGATGATTTCAGTCTCGATATATTTCTCTACGATGAATTTCGAGCCTGTTGTCTTCAGTGCTGCATGTGTTTCCCACTGTGCGTGTGAAGAGCATGTTGCATTAGAGAGGAATCCGGGAGCCTCGATGTTGAGAAGGTAATAGACGGTGGTGTCGCCGCCTGCTTCGGAAACCTTAAATTCCTTTGCGTAGTTGGATGCTGTGAAGAAATCGCCAGGGGCCGGTTCTTCCCACTGGGCAAAACCTGCCACACTTAACATCAAGCTTACGCATGATAAAAGTAATTTTTTGTTCATAGTAAGTAATTTGAAAAGTTAAACAATATAAGTTTGCAGATTAGATTTTTAGTGTAGTTTTTTATTTTGTTTTCCTTGATTAGTTTGATTGCTGGTCAGCCTGGTCACGTCGCTTCGTAGTAAAATGGCCGAGGTGATGATTCTCCCTCGCAGAGCATGACTCCATGCTCCAGCGGCAAAGTTAACAGTTTTATTAGTTTTTACCAAATATTTTTATGTTTTTTTGATGATTTAGGGGGTAATTAGTTAAAAGGACGTCGTTTTACAGGGGGTGTGAGGCATTACTTCACTGTTACTTTCAGTTGTGCCTTGGCTTGTTGTGCAAAACGGCTGAGGTAGGCTTCCCAGTCGGTGAGCGAGTGTAGGCCGGTCTCCGGGTTGCGGCTCCATCCACTGCCGAAGTAGTATGTATATCGGGCTTGTGGCCGTAGTGTGGTTGTGGCGAGTATGTGTCCTGTGGCTCCCGGCAGTCCTTGTTCTGCCTGGAACTTCATCTGCAGGCCTTTCTGCGGAAAGACGGTGCCGACGTATATTTGTCCGAAATCGCGGTTTTGTGTGGCACGGTATTTCTCTTTGTATTGTGTAGGGTCGCCCAGGTCTTCATATCCCATGTATCCGGCTTCGGGTTGTAGTATGTATGCGTTGGGATTTTCGTTGTGTACGATGATTCCCACCGCCATGGTGTTGTCTTGTGTAAGTCCTTCGTACCACACTGTGGCTCGGTTGAGGTGTGAACCGGCATCTAAGCTTACGATGCGATGTTCCACCACGCTCTGTCCGCCCACAGTCTCTGTGCCGTAGTTGAGCTGTACGGTGAAGCGCAGTGGTCCGCGGTCGAGTATTTCGTAGGTCTTGTAGCAACGCGGGTAGTTTATCTTGTCGCCGGTGAGCAGTGCGTTGGTTCCGCAGCCGAGTGTAGGTCCCACTTTGTAGCAGTCCATGCCGTTGCCGTGGTCCACATGGTAGCTGACGGCATTATATACATCGTCGGCTATATCGCCCTTGCCCATGCGTCGCAGTTTGTTCACTGCTGTCTGGAGGTCGCGGTCGAGTTCGCCTGCATAGCGGTCTTCTACCACGAGTTGGCTGGTGCGCTTGTTCCACACGTCGTAGCCCCATGCCCGTTCGCCGCTTGCCTGTAGTGCGGGTCCGTAGCAGCGGAATGCCACGCGGTCGTTTTCCCATGCAATGTCATCAACACGCTCGGGGAACTGACGTCCGAAGACCTTCGGTTCCACCTTCGATGGTGTGCCTGCCTTGGCATAGTATATTGATTTGCCTTTGGCCGGCACGGCTGCGGGGAATATGAGTTTTGAGTCGTAGGTGCGTTGCCATGCCACCTCGTTTCCGTCGGCATCGGTCAGGATGATGCTGGCAGGGTTGCCCAGTTTGGTGAGTATGGTGTTGATGTCGGTCTCTGCCATCTCGCCGCTGCGTGCCAGGTTGATGGGGTTGGTAACTGTGATTGTAACTTTGTCTGCCGCCTTGGTGTAGGTGGACAGTGTTCCTGCCATGATGGCGAGGATTGTGATAAGTATCTGTTTCATAGTCGGGGTTAATGATATTTCTTTACGAAGTCGAAGTCGAGGGTCTTTCGGAAGAGGTTGGCCCGTGCCACCTTGATACGTATGTCGTCGCCTATAGAGTAGCGGTAGTGTGACTTGCGTCCGATGAGGCAGTAGTTTTTGTCGTCGAAGTCGAATGCTTCGTCGCCGAGGAATCGCACTCCGATGAACCCTTCGCAGTGGTTGTCGAGTATCTCGGCATAGAGTCCCGACTCGGTCACTCCGCTGATGCGTGCATCGAATTCCTGTCCTATCTTGTCGCTCATGTATTCCACCATCTTGTATTTTATTGATGCGCGCTCGGCAGCGGTGGCCAGTTGTTCCATTGCCGAGGAGTGTTCGCACAGCCCTTCGTATTTTTTCTGGCTGGCACTGGCTCCTCCGTTGGCATATCTGGTGAGTAGGCGGTGTACCATGAGGTCGGGGTACCGTCGTATGGGCGATGTGAAATGTGTGTAGTAGTCGAAAGCCAGGCCATAGTGTCCGATGTTGTGGGTTGAGTATTTGGCTTTCATCATGGCTCGCAGCGACACGGTCTCTACGAGGTTTTGTATTTTATCGCCTCGCACATCGGTCAGTAGTTTGTTGATGCTCTTGGCCACTTCGGTCTTCGAGCCTTGTGTGACGATGTGGTATTTGAATCGTGCCACAAACTGTGCGAGGTTGTCGAGGCGGTTGGGGTCGGGCAGGTCGTGAACGCGGTAGGGCAGAGTCTTGGCTTTCTGTCCTTTCTTCACTTTGCCCACACTCTCGGCCACGGTGCGGTTGGCCAGCAGCATGAATTCCTCTACCAGTTTGTTGGCATCTTTGGCTACCTTGAAATATACGCTGGTGGGTTTGCCTGCCTCGTCGGTGTCGAACCGCATTTCTTCGCGGTCGAAGTCGATGGCTCCGGTGTGCATGCGTCCGGCCCTGAGGTGGTGTGCCATGCGGTTGAGGGTGATGAGTTCGTCGGCATATTCACCGGTGCGGCGGTCGGTGGCCACGGGTATGTGTCCCTCGATGTCGTCGGCCTCTCCGTTTTGCTCGAGTATGTCTTGCACTTCTTCGTATGCAAACCGGCGGTTGGAGCGTATGATGGTGTGTACGATGCGCGATGAATAGACGTGTGCTTCTTCGTCCATTTCGAATATCACTGAGAAAGTGAGTTTGTCTTCGTCGGGGCGGAGCGAGCAGATGTAGTTGCAGAGTCGTTCGGGCAGCATTGGCAGTGTGCGATCGACGAGATAGATGGATGTGCCCCGTTGCTGGGCTTCTCTGTCGATGACCGACCCCTCGAGCACATAGTGTGACACGTCGGCTATGTGTACTCCTACTTCGTAGCGGACGGCAGCCCCACTCCGTCCTGACGACATCTCTCCCTTCATGGGGAGAGCCATGTAGCCGGCATCGCTGTCGGTTGTCTTACGGCCTTCGCTTTTCGTTATCCGGCGTATCGACAGGGCGTCGTCGAAGTCTTTGGCATCGTGGGGGTCGATGGTGAATGTAGTTACATGGCGGAAGTCTTCGCGCCGGTCGATTTCGGCTTGTGGTATCACGTCGCTTATCGAGTCGGCTGCCCGTTCCACCTCCTTGGGATAGTTGTAGGGCAGACCGTATTCAGCCAGAATGGCGTGCATCTCGGTTTCGTTTTCTCCCACCTTGCCAAATATTTCCTTCACCCGGCCTATAGGGTTGCGTGTGTTGTCGGGCCAATCAACGATTTCCACCATTGCCTTGTCGCCGTCTTTGCCTCCCTTCAGACGTCCCGTTGGTATGAACACATCGTATGGCAGGAGTCCGTCGGGGCGCACGAGGAATGCCGCTCCGTGACTTATGCTCAGTTGTCCTACCACCGGTTTGTCGCTTCGCTTCACTATTTCTATCACCTCGCCACATAAATGGTTGGTGCGGCGGTTGGATGCGAATAGCGCCACCCTCACCGTGTCGCCGTCGAGTGCATGAGAAAGGTCTTCGTCGTGTATGACGATGGTTTGTCCGTCGGGGGTCTCGACGGTGTTGCGTCCTCCCGATGTACGGTGCAGCATGCCCTCCACCACTTGTCCGGTGGTGCCGTTCCATGCCAGCTCACCGTCGTAGTTGCGGAATATGGTTTCGCTGTCGAGCAACTCGTTGAGTACATCTACACACAGCACTTTCATGGGGTGGGTGGTGAGGCGTAGTGCGCTGAACAGCTGTTTCAGCGAGAATGTGTCGCGCGGACGGCTTTCAAGAAAGTTCACCACACGCTCGCGTAGCTGTCGTTTGTTGAGTTTGGCACGGGTCATAATCCGGTTGTTAGAGTTGTGTTATATCTGCCACCACGAAACCTGCAACATGGTCGTGCCGCAGGGTTTGCCAATGGGCTTGATGGTTTTTGAATGTGCAAATATAGTGCAATTTTAGGTAATACACAAACTTTCTGCGTCTTTTTTCTTGTTTTCTGACATGAGGGTGCTGATGTGTCAGGAATTTTTTCCAAGAATTACAGGAAGACATGAACCGTGATTACTAATTATACAGGTTTCGTATGTATAGAATATTTATATGTTACATATTAAGATACACTCCTGCGATTCGCTCCGTCGGTATGACAGGCGGAGGGTTGCCGGATACACTCCTGCGCTTCGCTCCGTCGGTATGACAGACGGAGGGTTGCCGGATACACTCCTGCGCTTCGCTCCGTCGGTATGACAGGCGGGAAGCTTGCCGGATACACTCCTGCGATTCGCTCCGTCGGTATGACAGGCGAAAGTTGCCGGATACACTCCTGCGATTCGCTCCGTCGGTATGACAGGCGAAGGGTATCTGCATATGACACATATACCTGCGAAACTTGAAAATATTATAGTGTGGGGTGACAACGGTGGTGTCATCGCGTCCTGTCTGCGAGCGCACCACAATGCTCGCCAGAGCATGGAATGTAATGCAGAGTGCGCAAAACACGCTTGTTTTGTGAATTTATTACAGATTTATTGCAAGGTTTACATGTGTGGTGTGCAATTATGCGGTCGGAAAGATGTAATTTTGTGGCGATTTTTACACCACAAACGCAAATGCAAATGGTGTTTATTATTTAACAAGACTACACATATATGACAACAGACATTCATGCAAAGCCGATGATGGCCTTCCTCGGCGACGTGTTCCGCCGTCAATGGACAACCTTGGCTTTTGCCGACTATGGCACCGACATTGCATATACCCACCAAGAAGCCTATGAACAGATAGTACGCCTGCAACTACTTTTCGAATTCTACGGCATAAAACAAGGCGATAAAGTAGCCTTGTGCGACAAAAACAGCGCCAACTGGGCTGTGGCGTTCTTATCGATATTCACCAACCACACCGTAGCGGTGCCACTGCTGTCGGACTTCCACATCGACCAGATTGACCACCTCGTTGAACATTCCGAGGCCAAACTGCTCATCACCAACCACAGCGTGTATGAGAAGGCAGCCACCACCGACCGTGGAATCATGATAGACATCACCACTTTCGCACCGTTCGACACCGACACCCCTCTGGCCAGGGCCTACGCCAAAGCTAACGAAGAATTCACCCGCCGCTATCCCGACGGACTCAGCAGCGACGACGTGCAATTCGACGAGACAGACTCCGAAGACCTCGCACTCATAAGCTACACCTCGGGCTCGACAGGCAATCCGAAGGGTGTGATGCTGCCTTACCGCACATTCTGGTCGAACGTGATATTCTGCCACGACTTCCTGCCACCTGTGACCGGCACCGAAAAATTCATGTCGATACTACCGATGGCACACATGTACGGATTCTCTGTCGAATTCCTATACCCTTTGTCAACCGGACAACCAATCTACCTGCTCACCAAGATACCAAGCCCGGCCATACTGCTCAAAGCCTTTGCCGACATACATCCACACCTGGTAGTGACCGTGCCACTCATCGTAGAGAAAATCATAAGAGGCAAGGTCTTCCCACAACTGCGCACACCGAAGATGAAACTGCTGCTCGCCATACCTGGCCTGCGACACGTGGTTTACAAAAAGATACGCAAGACGCTCATCAACCTCTTCGGCGGTGAATTCTACGAACTCATATTCGGAGGTGCAGCACTGAGCCGCGAGGTGGATGAATTCCTGAAGAAAATCAACTTCCCATATACAGTGGGATATGGCATGACCGAGTGTGCACCGCTCATCAGCTATGCCAACCACAACGAGGCACGCATCGGGTCGTGCGGCAAGGTAGTGAGCCGCATGGAAGTGAAGGTGTTGAGCGACGACCCGCTCAACTGCCCCGGTGAACTCGTGACACGAGGCACCAACATGATGACCGGATACTACAAAAACCCTGAAGCCACACGTGAAGCCATAGACAGCGAAGGCTGGCTGCACACAGGCGACCTGGTGACTATAGACGAAGACGGATTCATCTACATACGCGGACGTAAGAAAAACATGCTGCTCGGAGCCAACGGACAGAACGTCTATCCGGAAGAAGTGGAAGACGTGATACTGGGCCACACCATAGCCGACGAGTGTGTGCTGGTGCAACGCGAAGAGAAGTTCATTGCCTTGACATACGTGACAGATACAACGCTCGAACGACTCGGAATCACACGTAGCCAACTGGCCGACACACTCGAGGCATCGCGTGCCGAACTAAACAACCTGCTGCCTAAGTTTGCGCAGCTCTCATCATTCGAAGTGCGCGACGAGGAATTCCAGAAAACACCGAAAAAGAATATCAAGCGATACCTGTATAAGTAGCCGACGCTACAAGAATTGACTGCCGGCGCCATAAGAATAAGCAACCGAGGCTGACGGAATAACCGACCGCTAAAACCACAACAGACAGGCAAACCCTACAACACGTAGCGGTTTGCCTTTTCATTGAACCCAAATCGGCCGTCAGGCTGTTTTTGGATGACGGAAAACGTCACCACAGCCTACTTCCGACTCTTGTATATAGTGACCGAGAACCAGATGATGGCGAGGGCAAACACAGCAGCATACATCCACATCGAGGGGTCGTGCAGAATATACACGGCCCATATCGTTGCCCCAAGACATATCACCAAAAAACATAGTGACAAGTACATAAAGATACGTTGCAGCCTGTTCATTTGTTCAGTTTCCAGGTAAATCCGTCTTTTGTATCCTTCACCTCAAATCCAAGTGCCGCAAGCTGGTCGCGTATCATGTCGCTCGTTGCCCAGTCTTTGTCGGCCTTGGCTTTCATGCGTTGCTCCAACAACATATCGACCACATGTCCGAATGCCTCCTCGCGTGCAGTTCCGTTGCCGTCGGCTGTGCCTTGTGGTGTGAGGCGTAGTCCGAGTATGTCGGTAGCAAAGAGGCTGAACATCTGCCGGGCTGCATCGAGGGCGTCGGCTGTGATGGTTGCATGATGGTCGGCCACTTGGTTGGCAAGGCGTGCCACCTCGAAGAGGTTGGATATCACGGTCGGGGTGTTGAAGTCGTCGTTCATGGCGTCGTAGCACTTCTGTTTCAGTTGGTCTATCTGCTGCAGGCCGATGGTGGCGTCAGCCGCCGGCTGCAGGGTGCCGAGTGTCGTATGGGCATCGGCAAGGCGTTCGAGTCCTCGTTGTGCGCCTATGAGGGCATCGTTGCTGAAATCGACGGTGCTGCGATAGTGTGCTTGCAGTATGAAGAAGCGTATGGTCATTGGTGTGTATGCCTGTGCAAGCATTTCGTGGTCGTCTTTGTCTTTGTGGCTGCCGGCAAAGAACTCGGCCAGGGTGATGAAGTTGCCGAGGCTCTTGCCCATCTTCTGCCCGTTGATGGTTATCATGTTGTTATGAATCCAGTAGTGTACCATCTGTTCGCCCTGGCTGGCCACTGCTTGTGCTATCTCGCATTCGTGGTGCGGGAAGACGAGGTCGAGGCCACCGCCATGTATGTCGAAGTGGTTGCCGAGGTATTTGCGACCCATGGCCGTGCACTCGCAGTGCCATCCCGGAAATCCGTCGCTCCATGGCGACGGCCAGCGCATGATGTGTTCGGGCTGTGCTTTCTTCCACAGTGCGAAGTCGGCCTGATGGCGTTTTTCGCCTACTCCTGCCAGTTCGCGCGAGTTGTTGATTATGTCGTCGAGGTTGCGGCCCGACAGCACTCCGTAGTGGTGACGGCGGTTGTAGGCTTCGACATCGAAATAGACTGAGCCGTTCGACTCGTATGCGAATCCGTTGTCGAGTATTTCCTGCACCAGCTGCTCTTGTTCGATGATGTGTCCGGTGGCATGTGGTTCGATTGATGGTGGCAGGCATCCGAGCGCATGCATTGCATCGTGGTAGCGGTTGGTGTAGTATTGTGCCACTTCCATCGGCTCCAGACTTTCCAGTCGGGCTTTCTTGGCTATTTTGTCTTCGCCCTCGTCGGCATCGTGTTCGAGGTGTCCCACATCTGTGATGTTGCGTACGTAGCGCACTTTATAGCCCAGATGTGTGAGGTAACGGAAGATTACGTCGAATGTGATGGCGGGGCGTGCATGGCCCAGATGGGCATCGCCATATACTGTGGGGCCGCATACGTACATGCCTACATGTGGCGGCTGCAGCGGGCGGAAGAGTTCTTTCTGCCGTGTGAGTGTGTTATATACAAGCAGGTTTTGTTCCATAGGCTACTTCATTTGTTGTGCAAAGTTAGTAAATAATAATTGTTTGCAGCCTGCAAATGGTAAAAAAATGGGTTGACGAAGGGTAAAAAAGGGTTGGGCAGGGCTTAAAACGCAAGTTGGCGCACAATGAATGTACGCCAACCACTTGAAAAAAAATTAGTAATTGTTTTCCTGGCCGAAACCATTAGTTCTGTTGGTTGCCTATGCGCTGTCCGCCTTGTCCGCCTTGTCCACCTTGACGTTGTCCGCCCTGGACACCGCCGAAGCCCTGGCCACCGCCGAAGCCCTGGCCGCCGCCCTGCTGGAAGCGCTGACGCATTTCTTCCTGCTGTTTCTGATACTTGGTGAACTGCTCTTCGGTGAGGATGCCTTTCAGGGCTTTCTCCTGAGCTGCCTGGCGCTCCTGCATCTCTTTCATCATGGCTTCACGGTCTTGGTTCTGTGGCTGACCGCCCTCCATCATTTTCTGCATACGCTCCTGCTGCTCTTTGGCCTGAGCTGTGTAGTACTCCTTCAGTTTCTTATACTGCTCGTCGTTGATGCCGAGTTGTTCCTTCATACGGTCGGCCTGACGGGTAGCTTGTTCTTCAGGGTTAAACTCGCGGCGTTGGCGCTGACCGCCCTGACCACCTTCGTTCTGAGCTGTCATGCTCAGCGACATTACCATTGCTGCAATAGCAAAAATCAGTTTCTTCATAATTATCCAGTTTTAGTTGTTAATAACGATTTGTTTCTGTTTCCACTTGTTTTGACGCATCCTTTCGGAAAAGGTTTAATCGAAAAGTAAAAAAATGGTCGGACACCGAAACCGGACTCTCGGCACGGTTCTTGACAGTTGAACGCGACCGCGCACTCGCAGGGCCGAGATTGCGCACTCACAGGGCTGCGACTGCGCACTCGCAGGACTGAGACCGCACACTCGCAGACGACACCTGCCACAAGTGGCTATGGGCGGGTGCCTGTAATTATGCGGCATGACATGCGGTGGTTTGCTTCCTTTACGCATGACAAAAGCAGATGTAAAGCGGCCGGTTTTCGTAAAAAAACATTAATTCATGATAAATAATTGCACAAAAACAGTGTCCGCACGCGCGCGTTTCATTTTTTATCCGTATTTTTGCACAGGAAACAACAAACCCATAACGATATATGAAGACAGAGACAATCATCAGGTCGCACCTGCATATGACAGCCATGTGCATAGCATGGGTTCTGAGCATGGGCTGTGCCGACGCACAGCATTACAACCGTGCCACCCACGAGGCCCTGGTACTTGAAGAGGCCTCACACCTACTGGCCGACGGCCACTACGAAGCAGCCCGCCTGAGCATAGGCTCGCTACCCGAGACACTGAGTGCCGAGCGCCGCACTGCTGCCGACGAAATAGCACTGACGGCCGACTACTATATGCACACACCCGGAACAAAGGAACGCATAGAGCAATTTTTGTCACAACATGGCCAAAGCCTTGAGACCGAGCGCCTGAGCCTGCTGAGAGCCAACATGATGGTGAACGAAGGCAACTATACCGAGGCCCTGCACGTGTATGACAAATATGCCGGCGCCATCAGTACCATGCACGACACCGAATGCGAGGAGACCAATATCTGCAGAGTCATAACCCTCATCAACAACGAAGACATCGACCGCGCCGAAGAACTGCTGAATCAAATGCAGAACTGCAGCACACACCAGATGGACATGGTGTACTACACGGCCTACGTGAAATACCTGCGCCACCGATATGCCGATGCACTCGACGACTTCCAGATAGTGAGCCAAAACAGCGACTACTCGCGCACCACACCTGTATATATGGCCGACTGCTACCTGAATATGCAACAACCGTCGAAAGCCCTGTCGCTGCTCAACAACCAGCTGCCACTCATCAGCCTGCAACAAGCCGACATCGACATGAGCTACCTGCACGAAATGCAACGCATACGAGGCGAGGCATACTACGACCAAAAGAACTACACAAAAGTCATAGAACCACTCGGACAGTACGTATATGGAGTAGAAGCACCCAAGCGCACCGCCCTGTACAAACTGGGAATGGCCTATATGGAAACCCATGAATATGCCAAGGCAGCACCACTGCTGAGCCGCAGCGCCGACATCTATACCGACGAGATGGCACAGAGCTCATGGCTCAATGCAGGCATCTGCTACGTGTTCAGCCAAAACAAACGACAGGCACAGATAGCATTCCAGCAAGCAGCCGACATGACCGCCAGCAACAAACTGCAAGAAGAAGCACTGTACAACTACGCACTCACACTGCACGAAGGCAACACAATGGGATTCGGCGAGTCGGTCAACGTGTTCGAACGATTCCTCAACCAGTTCCCGCAATCATCATACGCTTCAAGCGTAAGCAAACACCTGGCAGAAGTATATTTCACAACAAAGAACTACACCGCAGCACTGGCAAGCATCAACAAAATAAAAAACCCGAGCCGCGAAATACTAAATGCAAAACAACGGATACTCTACAACCTGGGAGTGCAAGAATTCATAGCAGGCAATTACCCCGAAACCGACACCTACATGAACCAAGCCATCGAACTGGGGTCGAACGAAGCATACTACATCAAAGGCGAATCAGAATACCGGCAAGGTAAACTGCAACAAGCAATGACCGACCTCCACCGATACATCAACAACGCCCAACGCACCCTAAACAACTATGGCCAAGCAATCTACACACTGGCATACGCCTATTTCAAACAAAAAAACTACAACCAGGCACTCACACAATTCAACACATTCATAGGCACACGAGCCGCATCGGCCGACACCAAACTGAAAGCCGACGCACTCAACCGCATGGCCGACTGCCAATACGTCAACCGACAATACGACCAAGCATACGACACATACCAACGAGCCATCAACACCAACCGCCAAATGGGCGACTACGCGCTCTACCAGCAAGCATTCATCGAAGGCCTGAGAGGCAACTACGACCACAAGATAGAACTGCTGAACAACATGGCCGACACCTATAACGACTCACAATACGGTGCCGACGCACTCTTCGAACAAGGACGCGCATACATACAAACCGGAGCCAAACAACAGGCACTGCAAACCTTCGCAAACCTCATGAGCCGGTACCCGCACAGCCAGAAAGCACGAAGCGCAGGCAACGAAATCGGACTCATATACTTCGAAGCAGGGAACACCGAAGCCGCACTCGAAGCATACAACAAAGTCATCAACACATACCCCAACACCGAAGAAGCACATACGGCACTGGCCAACCTGAAAGACATATACACCGAGACGGGGCGCGTAAACGAATATGCCACGCTGGCACAAAAAGCAGGCAGGAGCCTGAGCAGCGAAGAACTCGACCAGATGATAAGCGATGCCGCAGTACGCTCAATGCAGAACGGTGACTACGCACAAGCACAAAAGTACTATCAGCAACTGAGCCAGCAAACCACGAAAGCCGACATACAGACAACAGCACTCGAAGGCGGTCTGCGCAGTTCGTTCGCAGCCAAAGACTACGAAGCTACTGTGCAGACAGCAACACAGATACTACAAAATCAAAAAGCATCGCCCAACCTCATAGGCGAAGCACTCATATACAGAGCCGAGAGCTACATAGTACAAGGCAAATCGGCCGAAGGAGTGAAAGACCTGCAAGCACTGTCGGAAGACACGCAAACCAGCTACGGAGCACAAGCCAACGTGCGACTGGCACAATATGCCTTCGATACCAACCAATACACCGCAGCCGAGCAACTGCTCAACAAATTCATCGACTCGGGCACCACACACCAATACTGGTTGGCACGAGCATTCATACTCCTGGCCGACATCTACAACAAGACCAACCGGGCTGTAGAAGCACGTGAATACCTCCTGTCGCTCAAGAGCAACTACAGCGAGAATGAAGAAATCAACCAGATGATAAGGGAGCGACTGAAATAACCGGCAGGCAAAGCTGCCTCCAAGAGTTATGAACCAATAAAAAAGACGAAGATGAAATACAACAAAATCATATTACTGAACACGTGCCTGTCGATATGCACACTGCCATGCCTTGCCCAGATGGACAACGTGGTAGAGGTAGAAAACAACTTCCGCCCCACGGTGAAGGATGCCAACAAGGTAAACACCCTGCCCGACTTCGAGCAGACGCCATCGACCCACTACAGTGTGGAATACACCACACGCACGTTCCACACCGACAATTTTGCGTTCCAACCCATCTGGGCCGCACGCAACACACAACTGCTCAAACCCGAAAAGAAAGGATTTGCCACACTGGGATATGGCCCAGGCACCAATATCCTTGGCCGGCTGGCATATACCTTCGACCTCTCGAGTGCCGACCGCCTGAGCCTCGACCTCTCGTCGCGCGGCTACAAGAGCGACATCAATCACGTTGTGACCGCCTTTCCCAAGTGGGAGAGCCGCATGTTCAACACCAGGGTACGGGCAGAATATGTGCACCAGTTGAGACCGCTCTCTGAGTTTTATGTAAAGGCAGGATATGGCACCGACGTATTCAACTACCAGACACTCAACACTGCCACGGCCGGCACCGACAAGCAACACAACGACCTCATCGACCTCAACGTGGGGATTACATCCTACACGTGGGAACAATTCGGTATCAGTGGCGAAGCCGAGCTGCATACATTCGGACAGAGACACCCCGTCAACTACAGCGACGGCAACTCGGAGACACTTATCCACGCGCACGTCACACCCGAATATATGTTTACAGACAACCTGTCTGCCGACATAGGCCTGTGTGTGGATTATGCTACATACGGCATGGATGCACCGGCAGGAGCCGTAAGTGCAGTCGATGGCTATACATCGTTTGATGCCACTCCACACGTTTATTGGCACAACGGGTTTATCGATGTGAAGGCCGGTGTGTATGTCAACGACGATCTCGACATCGCTCCCGATGCCGACGTAACATTCCACATTTCACCTGCACTCGATATTTACCTGCAAGCTTATGGCGGAGAGGTGAAGAACAATTTCCGCCATTTTGCCTCGATGTCGCCCTACTGGGCTTTTGCCTCTACGTCGTTTAAGATGGAAAATCAGTTCGACCAGCTGCGTTCGCGCGGTGGTGTCAGGTTGAAGCCGACCGCCGTACTGACACTTGACCTCAGTGCCGGGTATGACATATCGAAGCATCGTGCCGAGATTGCCGACTTCTACATTGACACTACGGCCGACGATTATCTCTATGCCCCGATTACCTTTGCCGACGGAAAGCATTTCTTTGCCAATGCCTGTGTGAGGTATAAGTATAAGGACATCGTGGGTGCCGACCTCAACACTCGATTCAACAAGTGGGACACCGACCTGAAGATTGACGGTCTGAACACTGATGTGTTGTGGCGTCCGGTGTTCGAGACCGACTGTAGCGTGACGGTCCAGCCTGTGAGACACCTGAACGTAGGTGTCGATTTCCTGTTTGAGACTTTCGACTCGGCCGCAGGCCGCTACGAGCGCGACAACACCCTCAACCTCGGTGCTACGGCAAGCTACACGTTCCCGCTGGGCCTCACCGTCTATGCCAAGGGCGACAACCTCATGAACCGCAAGTACGACCAATATACGATGTATCGCACCCCTGGCGTGAATTTTGTGGTGGGAGCAGCAATAACATTCTAATTCATAGCCGGCCAGCCACCACACGAATGCCCCACACCTGATGGCCCGACACCTGTGATGACCGGGCGACTGACGCAAAACATTATAAACAAGTGATAAAGACGTACGATTTTCTCATCATCGGCTCAGGAGTGGCCGGAATGAGTTATGCCTTGAAAGTGGCCCGTGCCGGCAAGGGCAAGATTGCCATTGTGTGTAAGACCACCCTCGAAGAGGCTAACACCGCCAAGGCTCAAGGTGGTATTGCATCGGTTACAAACCTGCTGGTAGATAATTTTGACAAGCATATAGAAGACACCATGATTGCGGGCGACTATATAAGCGACCGCGAGGCAGTGGAGCAGGTTGTGCGCAATGCTCCGGCCGGAATAAAGGAGTTGGTGGGATGGGGTGTGAATTTCGACCGCAATGCCGATGGGCAATACGACCTTCACAAGGAGGGCGGGCACTCTGAATTCCGCATCCTGCACCATGCCGACGACACGGGTGCCGAGATTCAGCGGGGGCTTATGGCCGCCATACGCAGCAATCCCAATATCGAGATTCTGGAAAACCATTTTGCTGTTGAGATTATCACACAGCACCACCTGGGCATACGTGTCACACGACGCACCCCCGACATCGAGTGTTATGGTGCATACATATTGAATCCCGACACAGGCAAGGTCGATACTTACCTCTCGAGGGTGACCATCATGGCCACCGGAGGCACCGGAGCCATTTATGCCACAACGTCGAATCCGAATATTGCCACGGGCGATGGCATCGCAATGGTGTATCGTGCCAAAGGCAAGGTGAAGGACATGGAGTTTGTGCAGTTCCACCCGACCGTGCTCTACAATTCGAAGGAGACCCACCCTGCATACCTCATCACCGAGGCCATGCGAGGCTATGGAGGCGTACTGCGCCTGCCCGACGGCGAGGAGTTTATGCAGAAATATGATGAACGGCTCTCGCTTGCGCCACGCGACATCGTGGCGCGTGCCATCGACAAGGAGATGAAAATCCACGGACTCGACCATGTGTGCCTTGACGTCACCCATAAAGACCCTGAGGAGACACGCCATCACTTCCCCAACATATATGCGAAATGCCTGTCAATCGGTATCGACATCACCAAGGAGTACATCCCGGTATGTCCGAGTGCCCACTACATGTGTGGCGGCATCAAGGTCGATCTCGACGGGCAGTCGTCCATACGGCGTCTGTATGCCCTCGGCGAATGCAGCTGCACAGGTCTGCACGGCGGCAACCGACTGGCCAGCAACTCGCTCATCGAGGCTGTGGTTTATGCCGACAAGGCTGCACGGCACTCGCTCTCGGTAATCGACCAATGCGACTTCAACACCCGTGTGCCGGAATGGAACGACGAGGGCACGATGACGAACGAAGAGAAGGTGCTCATTGCACAAGATGTAAAGGAGGTGGGACAAATCATGTCAACCTACGTCGGCATAGTGCGCAGCGACTTGCGCCTGCACCGTGCATGGGAACGCCTCGACCTGCTCTACGAAGAGACCGAACACCTCTTCAAACGTGTGAAACCGACGAAAGACATCTGCGAACTGCGCAACATGATTAACGTGGGGTACCTCATCACACGCCAGGCTCTCGAACGGAAAGAAAGCCGCGGGCTGCACTTCACCGTCGATTACGAAAAGCACGCACTCGACCGACAGAAGTGACACGGCCACACAACAATACAACCGCACCTGGGCGAGTGCGCGGTCGCAAGCCCGAGAGTGCGCAGTCGCAAGGCCGAGAGTGCGCAGTCGCAAGGCCGAGAGTGCGCGCTCAGAGAGAAACTACAGAACCAATAATATTTTATAATCACAATCAATGAAACGTACGATCATTTCGATAGCATTCATCATTACAATGCTATACACTGCCTTTGCGCAGCAAATGCAGCTTCAGGAGCTACCACTCGACCCGGCTGTGCGCATGGGCCGACTCAGCAATGGCCTCACCTACTACATCCGACACAACGAATGGCCCGAGCAACGTGCCGACTTCTACATCGCACAGAAGGTGGGGTCGATGCAGGAAGAAGACAACCAGCGCGGACTGGCACACTTCCTCGAACACATGTGTTTCAACGGCACCACACACTTCCCCGGCAACACCCTGAAGACCTACCTCGAAAGCATCGGTGTGAAATTCGGCGAAAACCTCAACGCCTACACCAGCTTCGACGAGACTGTATATAATATAAATAATGTGCCGGTCATCACCAATCCGCAAGCCATCGACTCATGCCTGCTCATACTCCACGACTGGAGCCACGACCTCCTGCTCGAAGGCGACGAGATAGACAAAGAGCGCGGAGTCATCAACGAAGAATGGCGTATGCGCTCGAGTGCTACCCAGCGCATGTACGAACGGGCACTGCCCATACTCTACGAAGGCAGCAAATACGCACACCGTATGCCTATAGGTACCATGGACATCATCATGAACTTCCCATACCAAGACATACGCAACTACTACAAGAAATGGTATCGTCCCGACCTCCAGGCCATCATCATCGTAGGCGACGTGGATGTAGATGCAGTCGAATCGAAGATAAAGACCATCTTTGCCGACATACAGGCACCACCGGCCGACGCCGCAGTGCGCGAATACTACCAGGTGCCCGACAACTCAGAGCCAATCTTCACCATACAAACCGACAAAGAACAGTCGCGCTCAATACTCTACATAATGTGGAAACACGACGCCATGCCACGTCAGATGCGCAATACAGCACAAGCATACATCATGAGCTACCTCTACGGAGCCATGGGAGGAATGCTGTCAACACGCCTCTCTGAAATCATGCTCAAGGAAAACCCACCATTCACCGGAGCACAAGTGGCATTCAACACCGACTACCTCGTGTCGGACACCAAGAGCGCCTGTGCACTTACCACAACATTCCAAGACGGACAACACCGCCAGGCAGTGGAAGCCGTATATCGCGAACTGCTGAGGGTGCGCCGCCACGGATTCACCGTCACCGAATACGAACGCTACAAAGAATCCTACAAAGCCAGCATCGAAAACATGTATCAGCGCCGCGACAAAGTAGGCAACGACAGCTACGTAGATGAATACGTGAGCCACTTCATCGCGGGCGAGGCAGCACCCGGAATCGAGTGGGAACATACCAACCTGCCACTCTTTGCCGACAACATCACCGTCGATGTCATCAATCAGATTGTAATGCAACCCGAAGAGAACGCACCCGTCATCTTCGGCCTGATGCCCGAGAAAGAAGGACTCACCCTGCCTACACGCGACGAAATACTCGGCATACTCAGCACAGTAGAGGCCGAAGACATCGAAGCATACAAGGAAGAAGTATCGTCAGAACCGATACTCGACACAGCAAACCTAAGTGGCAGCAAGGTGAAGAAAGAGTCCAAAGCCGACTTCGGATTCACACACCTCACACTCAAAAACGGAATCAACATCTACCTGCGACACACCGACTACACACCAAACTCAATCACATTCAACGCCATCAGCTGGGGCGGTACATCACTTTACCCCGACTCAGAAATACTGCAAGCCGACAACGCCCAAAGTGTGAGCATGGGCGGATGGGGCAACTTCTCGGCCATCGACCTCAGAAAAAAACTCGCAGGCATCAACGCACATGTCAGCCCGTCAATCGGAACACGGAACGAGTCAATATCCGGGTCGTGCGTAAAGAAAGACTTCGAGACAATGCTGCAACTCACCTACCTCGCCTTCACATCACCACGACGCGACGACGAAGTGTTCCGTTCAACAATGTCGCGCACAAAGATTGCACTGGCCAACGCCGAACTCCAACCAACCACAGCACTGCAGGACACGATAAAATCGGTGGTATATGGCAACCATCCACGAGTGATACGCACCAAGGCCGAAGACATAGACCGCATCGACTACGACCGTCTGCTCCAAATATACAACGAACGCTTTGACAACGCAGCCGACTTCACATTCTTCTTCATAGGCGACATCGACATCCAGGCTGCACGACCTCTGCTCGAACAATACATCGGAAGCCTGCCAGTGAAGAAAAACCACGAAAAATACAAAGACATAAGCCTGCGTATCACCAAAGGCAAGGTGACCAACGTGTTTGAAAAAGAACAAGAAACTCCAAACGCAATCGTGGCATTCATCTACCACGCACCAATGAAGGAAAGCCTCGAAAACTCACTGCGCATCAGCTTCCTCAGCCAGGTGATGCAGATGATGTACACCGAGTCAGTGCGCGAAGACGAAGGCGGAGCCTACAGCGTGGGAGTGAACGGCGGCCTCAACTCCTACCCCGAGCGCTACGGCATGATACAGATACAACTGCCTACGGCACCCGAGAAACGCCAGCGCATGACCGAAATCATATACCAAGGTATCGACGACATCTGCCAGAACGGACCGTCGGCCGAATCGATGCAGAAAGTGCGCGAATACATGCTGCGCTCATACGACGAGTCGGTCAAGACCAACGGCTACTGGCTAAATGCCATCGTCAACAAGGTGATGGAAAACAAAAACTACACCGCAGGATACCTCAAAGCCCTCAACGCAGTCACAGCCGCCGACGTGCAACAGATGGCACGCACCATCTTCCAAAGCGGCAACCGCATCGAGGTAGGCATGACCAGTCCCATTGAGTAACCCATCGCAAGATCCATACTATTGGGCAGGAGTTGTGATGTTGGATTGATGGTTACTCTCATGACATGACCGTCATAAAATTTAAGGTGGGTTCTATAAATTAGCCTATTGTTCTTAGACCATTTTCCGGGCAGATTCGACTCTGGACCCGACGCAGGCGTAGCCAGCTACGGTTCAAGGGATTGGAGGCGAGGATGCCGAAAGGAGGCAAGAGCAAGCAATGATAATTCATAGAGGATTTATTAATTAATAGAACACACCTTAAATGGTTTATCAGGAAGTTGTGCCCGACATGGATTAGGCTTAAGTTGATGAAGAGTATATCGCAAACAAGTAAGTTGCTTTACATCTATTTCTTTATTCAGGTTTCGCAAGTATATGTTTCATCTGCAGATACGCTCCTGCGGTATTTCATACCTCCGTCGGTATGACGCCAATGAAATGCCCTGTCTATGCAAAAAAACTATGCTACCCATGCAGGGACTTTCCGCCCTGTCTGCCGACAGGCAGGTCTGTCATACCGACGGAGCGAAGCGTAGGAGTGTATCTAATATGTAACTTATAAATATGTAACCTATACATACGAAACTTGTATTTCTTGATTTTGTGTTGTTGATCTCATTCTTCACGCGGTGACGGAAACGGTTGACGGTGATGAAGTCGGGCTGCCCGTGGCCGGCCTGCCAGATGAAGTGGACGTCACGCTTCGGGGCTTACGACATAAAAAGCCCTGGCTTGAGAAAGTCGGGGCTTGGCGTAAAACAAGAGGATGTGCCTATTTTGACACACCCTCTTGTTTGTTTCGTTTTATGGTTTATCGCAGTTGTATCACTTTACGATGACCTTCTTGCCGTCAACGATGTTGATACCTTTCTGCAGACCGTTCAGGCGTTGTCCTGCTATATTGTAGATACCAGTCTTAGATGTGGCTGCATCCTTAACGAGGTCGATGCCTGTGACTGTGCCAGATGCAATTGTGAATGTAGCTGTTCCTTCGAATGGACTATAGTCGGCACTCTGCTCTGGTGTGTGGTAGCCACTTGCATCGTAACGACCGCTTGCATCGTGGAATGCATTTGCTCCATACATTGTCACAGCATATTCACCGTCGGCTAGTGAGCTTCCATCGAAATAGAATGAACCGACTGCACCCGAGTTCTCTTTGAAATACCTTGTTGACTGACCCGAAGTTACAGAAACGAGAAGGTCGTCAGGTTGTGACTTCGTGAACATATTTACATTATTTTTCTTGTGTGCTGAAACGGCACGTGAAGATAATTCGAACCAATATGGATCCTCGTCATCCTCTTCCACAGCTTCTGCGTTAACTACGACATAATTGTCTTTTGTCAAACCTGCAGGTAGAGCAAAAGAAACTTGGAAACCAGTAATTTCAACCGTGTTGTCAAGATAGAGAGTTACAGGGATGTTCGCAGCATCACTTGTTGAGCCAACCTCAATGTACATGTTGACTGTCTCCTGTGCATTCATGCCTGCTACTGCAAGCATTGCAACGAGTGTGAGTAAAATTTTCTTCATAGTCAATCCTTATTTTTGATTATTTTGTTTTCTTGATTCAAGATAATACCTCGCAAAGGTATGCTATTATTTTTAATTGACAAAGGATTTGTGATTTTTTTTTAATTAAAGCGTGAAATTAGTTGGAATGATTCATCGATTGTCACCAATGAAGTGCTTTTTTCCTTTCTGTATGACCAATTCTCATTTTCCATGCTCCTATTCTCCCTGTTTTCCACCGTCTCATAATTCTCAACTTCTTAATCCCTTTTTTCAATTGCGCACTCGCGGGGCTTAGACTGCGCACTCGTGGGGCTGAGGCTGCGCACTCGTGGGGCTTAGACTGCGCACTCGTGGAAAACAGGTGGTATATAGCCTCCAAAAACAAGAGCCCCGCCGAACTTGTGGTTGCTGCGGGGCTCACGTAAATGTTTATCGGCTTATTACACCAGATGCCGGATGATGTCTTCGCGCTCGCCAGGCAACATGTCGATTACCGGCAATTCTATCATGGTGTAGGCACCCGGCTGTTGGCGCATGGCGGCACGAGCCACATTGACGAGTACCTGAGCAGTGAGTGCAGGATTGTTTATTTTCATGTTAAACTCAAACAGTTGGTTGTGTGTCTTGCCCGACACACCCTTACGCACGAGGTTCACCCCGTGGCCTACATCGTTGAGTTGGTCAACCGACTCGACCTGCATCACATGTGTCTCGTCGTTCACGAAATAGGCATCGGCCTTGACGGCAGCCTCCACGCTCTTGAAGTCGGCTCCCGGTTCAAGCTCTACATACACCATGCGGCGGTGTATGCCTGTACCCACGGGAATGGTCATCGACAGTGCATTGCGCACTCCAGGTATGGCACGCACAGCCACCGAATGCCCCATCGAGCGCCCCGGACCGAAGTTGGTATAGCTGATGCCGCGTGGAGCAAGACTCTCCATGAGTGTACGCACAATGGAGTCGCTGCCTGGATCCCATCCGGCACTGATGATGCTCACTGCCCCATGCTGCCTGGCAATGGGGTCGAGAGTGCGGCGGAGGTCAACGATACTGGTGTGGATGTCGAACGAATCGACGGTGTTGATGCCCAATGACAAGCACTGTCTGGCATGTTCTTCAACACTGCGGGTTGGTGTGGCAAGTATGGCTACATCCACTGCGCCCAGCTCACGGATGTCGGTCACTACACGATAGCCGCTGATGGTTGGTTCGGTCACTTTCCTGCGCACGATGCCGACACACTCCATGTCGGGAGCAGCTTCAAGCGCCTCGAGTGCATAACGGCCTATATTGCCGTAACCTACAATTGCTACTTTTGTCATGATTTGTTTTGTGTTTTATGTTGTGAATAAAAAGACCCCCTCGCATCTTCCCCTGCGGGGAACTAAGGGGGTTATTCAGTTATTGCATCGCTCGCACACTCATGGTATGATGTGCGAGCGATGGCTCCGACTTGTATGTCAGGAATTACTCTGCGTCGTTCTCTTTAATCTTACGACCGAGTACGAGGTAAGCTGTAGGAGCCGCAATGAAGAGTGAAGACGTAGTACCGATGAGAACACCGAGTATCATTGCAAAGGCAAAGCTGCGGATGCTGTCACCACCGAATACGAAGATACAGAGCAGCACGATGAGTGTTGATACCGAAGTATTGATGGTACGTGCCAATGTGGAGTTGAGCGACTGGTTGAATACAATCTGCTTGTCGCGTTTAGGATAGAGCTTCAACTCTTCGCGTATGCGGTCGAAGATTACCACCTTGTCGTTGATAGAATAACCTATAGCGGTAAGGATGGCACCGATGAATGTCTGGTCGATCTCGAGCGAGAACCCAATCCATCCCCAGCACAGAGAATAGACACCGATGATGAGCACGGTATCGAGGGCCAGTGCCACAACCGAACCTACAGAGAATGCCACGTTGCGGAATCGGATGAGGATGTAGATGAATATAGCTATGAGAGCCAGGATAACCGACCATATTGCACCGTAGGTGATGTCTTCAGCAATCGAAGGACCTACTTTCTGCGAACTGATGATTGAGCCGCCTGTACGGTTGTCGCGGTCGATGAAGTGTTCGAGTGTCACTGTCGATCCGTCAATCTGTCCGCCTTCTACGAGGGTTTCGTAGATGGTCTTCTCGATTTCGGCATCCACGTTCTCGCCGTTCTCGCCGATGCGGTAGTTGGTCGAGATACGTACCATCTTTTTGTCGGTACCTAATGCAATGACCTGTGTTGTCACCTTGTCAACATCTTCCTCGGCAGCAACGCGCTCCTGGAATTTGTCGGCCAAGGCTGCGCGTATGTCTTCCGGCTCTACTTCGGTAACGAATTCCACCTTGTAGTTGCGACCTCCCGTGAAGTCGATTGACTGGCTGAGTCCGCGCACCGCAAACGAGATGAGGCAAATCACAAGGAATGTGCCGAATGCGATGAACGACTTCTTGTAAGCACCCATGAAGTTATACTTGGTACCCTGCATGAGGTTCTTTGATATGCTGGTTGTGAACGTGAGGTCGAGCCACTTGTCACGGTTGAGGAAGTGTTCGTAGCATATGCGTGTCAACCATACAGCAGTGAAGAACGAGCATACGATACCGATGATGAGTGTCGTTGCGAATCCCTTGATAGGTCCGGTTCCGAAGTAAAAGAGTATTACACCTGTAATGATTGACGTGACGTTGGAGTCGAGTATTGCCGAGAAGGCGTTGCTGTATCCGGCAGCCACTGCATTCTTAATGTTCTTGCCTCCCTTGAGTTCTTCCTTGGTACGCTCGTAAATGAGCACGTTGGCATCGACTGCCATTCCGAGTGTGAGCACCATACCCGCGATACCCGACATGGTGAGTGCGGCCGACAGGGAGGTGAGGATACCCAGTGTGAAGAAGAAGTTGAGCAACAGGGCGCAGTTGGCAACCATGCCCGGACGCAGGCCGTACATCATGCACATGTATATCATAAGTATGATGAATGCGATGATGAACGACACGAATCCGGCGTTGATTGACTCTTGGCCTAGCGACGGACCTACGATGTCTTCCTGAACGATTTGCATAGGTGCCGGCATCTTTCCTGATGAGAGCACGTTTGCAAGGTCGCGTGTTTCGGTTGTTGTGAACGAACCGGTGATTTGTGTGCTTCCGCCGGCAATCTTGTTTTGAACGTTTGGTGCGCTATATACGAGGTCGTCGAGTACTACTGCCACGCAGTGGTGTATGTTTGCTTCGGTGAGTGCGGCCCATTTGCGCGAGCCTTCGGTGTTCATCTTCATGGTTACGCATGGGCGTCCCATTTCGTCGAACGATTCTTTCGACTCGGTTACGACTTCACCCTCGAGTGGTGCGCGGCCGTTTTGTCCGGTCATGCGGATTGCATAGAGTGGATAGATGCGTCCGGCCTTGTCTTCCGACTTCACTCCCCACTTGAGCGACATGTCGGCTGGCAATACCTGCTTTGCTATGTCGGAGTGGAGGAGTGAGTTGATTTCTGCCGTGTCTGATGCAAGTGCATATCCTACCATACATCCGGCAGCTCCCTGCATTGGTTGCAGTATGGCGAAGAGTGGGTTTTGTGCCTTTGCCTTGGCGAGTGCTGCCTCGTCGGTTGCTCCGTTGCTCCGTATGTTTTGTGCGTTGTCTGTGGCAACTTGTGCAAGCAGGTTCTCTTCTTCGGCTGTTGTATCGGCCGGGGTTGTTTCGGCGGTTTGGAGTGTTTCGGTTTCAGGGTCGGTTTCTGCTGTTTCATCCACAGTTTGTGAGTTGCGCAGTGCTGTGTTGAGTTGGTTGAGGTATGGCAGTGCTACTTGTGTGTCGTAGGTTTCCCAGAACTCGAGGTTTGCGCTTCCTTGCAGGAGTTTGCGCACGCGTTCTGGTTCTTTGATTCCCGGCAGTTCGATCATGATGCGTCCCGACTGTCCTTCTACTCTTTGTATGTTTGGCTGGACTACTCCGAAGCGGTCGATACGGTTGCGTAGTACGAGGAATGAGTTGTCGATTGCTGCGCTTACTTCGTCGCGCAATACGCTTTCGACTTCGCTGTCGGATGAGTTGGCTTTTACTTTGCCTTTAAGTTTTTGTGTCGCGAAGATCTGTGCCAGGCGGGCATCAGGTGCGTTTTTCTTATAGGCTTTGACAAACAGTGTGATAAAGTCGCTCTGGCTTTCGATGGCTTGTTTTTGTGCTTCGTTGACAGATGCCACGAATGCGGAGTCGGTTTTGTGGTCGGCTAATGCCTTTACTACATCGGGCACTGATACTTCCATAATGACGTTCATACCGCCTTTGAGGTCGAGTCCGAGTCCAATGGCTGTTTCGCGGCATTGCTTCAGGTTGTAGTTTCCCAAGTAGAACGGAGTCGTGCTGAGCGAGTCCAGATAGAGTTCTGCTTGTTTTTCTTCCATCTTTGATGCTTTGTTCTCTACGTAGTTTGTTACGAATGAGAATGACAGATAGAAGATGCAGATAAGTGTTAGCGCTATGGCTAAGAACTTAACAAATCCTTTGTTTTGCATTGTTGATAATTAATAATTTTTATTTTATTTGAGTTTTTGCTTTCTGTTTTTGGGTTTGTCTTGCCTTTGTTTTTATGCGTTTTTTTGCATGGCGCATATTTTTCAAGGTGCAAATATAGTATTTTTTTCGGACTCAATGTATCTCCAAGGTGCAAAAAATGGGGTAATGGTCGCTTTCTTGCACTGTTTTGTCCACTTTTGCTTGGTATGGAGTGAATTGGTTGCTTACCAGTATGTGGTCTATTCTGAAGTACATGGCGCTTTGGTTGTATGACCATCCGGGTCCGTTGCCTGAGAGTGTGTAGGCATCGTTGAGGTGTTTTGTGAGTGTGTGGTGTACGTATGATACGGGTGAGTCGTTGAAGTCGCCGCACACGATGATGTATTGTGTATGTGTGAGCAGTTGTTCTATTTCGTCGGCCAGGAGGTCGGCCTGTTGTGCGCGGCGTGAGTTGGCTTTGGCCAGCTTGCCTTCAAGCCACCAGAAGCTTTCTTTCATGTCGATTATTTGTTCGTCGGCGGCGGGTTCGTTTATCATGGCCGAGTTTTTTATCATTTGCTTGTACATGAGTTTGTCGGCGGCGTCGAGTTGGTATGATTCGAGGTGGTTGTTGATGACGGTCATGGTGTCGGCATCGACCAGGAGTTCATACACGCAGCTTGAAGCTGTCGGGGTGGGGTATTTTATGGTTCGTGAGGATAGTATCGGGTAGCGCGAGAGTATGGCGTCTTGCGGCTTGTGTTCGTCGTTAATCATGATGTATGGATAGACTTCGTCGAGGCGTTTGCGTACATAGTTGCGGTTTAGTGTGCTGACCTCTTGCAGGCATACTATGTCGGCTCCCGATTGTGCTATGTATTCTACTACTTGTGTGTTGTCTTCGTTTAGGTTTGTGCCTCCGAATGAGAGTACGTTGTATGAGAGTATTTTCAGTGTGCGTCCGGTGGGTTCGTGTTGGAATGGGTTGATTGGGCAGTAGTCGCGTATGCTGTTCCAGCATGCAGCGATGCCCAGGATGCTGATGATGGTGTATTTCCATTTGAAGATGAGCCACAGCAGTGCGAACAGCAGTGTGGCGGCTATACATGCCGGGAGCATCATGCCCAGGTATGACCAGTTGGGATATTTTGTCGGGCTGAGGTATATTGAGTATGAGCATACCACCATGGCCAGCACTGCGATGATGTTGATGATGGCGAGTGTGATGGTTATTATGTTGCGGAATATCTTCATGGTCATTTGTTGCTGGCGTCAAACAGTCGTTGTTTTTCGCTTTCGCTCAGGCTTTCGTATCCGTTGTGGCGTATCTTGTCGAGTATGCGGTCTATTTCTTCGGCATCGGCCTTGTGACGGGCGTTGTATTGCCAGTCGGTGGAGCGTTCGTTTTTGTTGTAGTGTACCCCCATGTCGGGCTGTGTCGATGTTGTGTGCCATTTGTCCTGGTTGTCGATGTGTTGGCGCCGGCGTTGTGCTGTCTTCTTCCAGAACATGAGGAGGATGAACCCGGCCAACATGCCTGCAAGGTGTGCGGTATGGGCTGTGAGGTCGTTGACAAACAGTGCTGATGCCAGTTCGATGAACACGTATCCGATAATCAGCCATTTGGCTTTGAATGGTATCGGTATTGGGAAGATGAAGATGCGCTCGTTGGGGTAGAGCACTCCGAAGGCCAGGAGTATGCCATAGACGGCTCCGCTGGCACCTACACAGACGGAGTATGGGTTGATGAATCCGAAGAGCTGTCCCAGTTCCCATGCCAGGGCACCGGCCAGTCCGCACACAAAATAATAGATGATGAAGCGTGTGGTGCCGAGGGTTGGCTCGATGGTGCGTCCGAACATCCAGAGGGCAAACATGTTGAGCACTATATGCCATATATCCTGGTAGCTGTGTACGAACATGTAGGTGACTGGTTGCCACGGCAGGAAGCCGGGCGACAACACATAGTGCAGGCCGAACAGCCCCGACACATTTATCACAAATCCTATCACATATACTGCAAAGTTGGCTATCAGCAGCCATTTCACGGCTTTCGACATCATTTCGTCTCTGTTTTTTTCTATTATGGTTTCCGTTTGTTTTTCATTTCATTCTGCCGGCGAACGGCTTGCCTTTTCGGCATAATGGGGTGCAAAGTTACGAAAAAATTGTGAACTTCCAACTATTTGTCGATAATAATGGGGTGTATCGCTGTAAATAATGACGATTACACGGCATAAAACGTCACCCGCCGTGTCAACCCGTGCTGTCACCAGAGGTGAACCCTTGTGCGGTGTGGTCGGCACACATCGGCACGATGCCCGTCCACATCCATATCCCTGCACTTCTGTGAGTGCATACTCGCAGGGCCGAGACTGCGCACTCACAGGGCCGAGACCGCGCACTCGCAAGGCCGAGACTGCGCACTCGCAGACACCACCCAACCCCTCATGCTACGACCACCAGGCAATGTGCCTGCGACCGCCGATGGCATTTACCATTTGTAGAATAACGAGCAGAATAACTGTTTTTACATACAAATGTCAAAAAAAACGTCAGTCGTGCGGTGTTTTCAATGATTTTTCATATCTTTGTGGCAGAAAACGGCGACACGGGCAGTCAATGGCCCTGCGTTCGTTGCCCGGCCTACAAATACAGGAAAACAGACATTATTTATATTAACTAAGTATGAAGAATTCAATCGTTACATTTCCGGTTCCGCAGAACGAGCCGGTAAAAGCTTACCTGAAGGGAAGCCCAGAACGCATCGCGCTCGATGCAGAGTTGAAACGTCAGCACGAAACCGTGGTTGACATCCCAATCATCATAGGCGGCAAGGAAATCCGCACAGGCAACATAGCCGAAATCGTGTGTCCACACGACCACAAGCACGTACTGGCACGCTACCACAAAGCCGGTGAAAAAGAAATCAAGCAGGCCATCGACGCAGCCATGGCAGCCCACAGACAATGGGCCTCGACCGACTGGACCACCCGTGCTGCCATCGTGATGAAATGTGCCGAACTGCTGGCCACCAAGTACCGCCCAATCCTCAACGCAGCGACAATGCTCGGCCAAAGCAAAAACATCTATCAGGCAGAAATCGACTCGGCCTGCGAAACCATCGACTTCTTCCGCTACAACGTACACTACGCATCCAAGCTCTACGGCATACAGCCAAAAGACGGAAGCGGCAACATCAACAACACCGAATACCGGCCACTCGAAGGATTCGTGCTTGCAGTGACACCGTTCAACTTCTCGTCGATAGCATGCAACCTCAACATGACACCCGTACTGCTGGGCAACACCACCATCTGGAAACCATCATCAACCGCAATACTGTCAAACTACTACCTCATGCAACTCTTCAAAGAAGCCGGAGTACCCGACGGAGTAGTCAACTTCGTACCAAGCCGCGGCAGCGAGATAGGCAAAATATGCTGCGCCAGCAAACACCTGGCAGGCATACACTTCACCGGCTCAACCAGCACATTCCAGACACTCTGGCGCTCAGTAGGCGAAAACATTGCCAACTACGTGAGCTACCCACGACTCGTAGGCGAGACAGGAGGCAAAGACTACATCTTCGTACACCCGTCAGCCAACATCGACGCCGTGGCACACGCTGCATTTACCGGAGCATACGAATATCAAGGACAGAAATGCTCAGCCGCAAGCCGCATGTACATACCAAAGAGCCTGTGGCCGGCCGTACTCGAGAAAATGAAGAAATTCGCAAGCGAAGTAAAGATGGGCGACGTGATGGATGCCGACAACTACATCAACGCCGTAATCGACGAAGCATCATTCGACAACATCGCATCACACATCGAATACGCCAAACAATCGAAAGACGCCAAGATTGTCATGGGAGGCAACTGCGACAAGACAATAGGATACTTCATCGAACCGACAATAATAGAAACCACCGACCCACACTTCAAGTCGATGGAAGAAGAAATATTCGGACCGGTACTCACCGTCTATCCATACGACGACGACAAGGTTGACGAAGCAGTAGCACTCTGCGACACCACATCGCCTTACGGACTAACCGGTTCCGTATTCGGACAAGACCGGATAGCAGTAGAAAAGATTGCCGACGCACTATGCTACACAGCCGGAAACTTCTACATCAACGACCGCCCGACAGGAGCTGTCGTAGGAATGCAACCATTCGGAGGAAGCCGCGCATCAGGTACCAACGACAAAGCCGGAGGCGAGTTCAACCTCATCAGATGGGTCCTCCCACGAGTAATCAAGGAAACACTCGTCAGCCCTACCGACTACAGATACACCTACATGAAGTAACACCAACACATACACCAGCAAACTCCACACCGGAAGGAGATGCTGGTGTATGTCTTAACACGACTACAATTAACCATGAACATAATACCTAAGACTCTTTTATACACATACGCCATATTGGTCACAACCACAGCCACACTCACGGCACAAAACATACCATCCTACTACACACAGCACACCACAGCAGCCGGACTCACCATCGCAGCATCCTACCGCTGTCCCGACAGCTGCCTCACACAAGTGTGCAGCCAAGTGGAAGACATAATGAACTCCCTCAAACCCAACATACGAAAAGCCATCATCGACCGACACCCACTCATCGTGGCAATGGGACGATACGAAGGCATAACCCAACTCCCCGAATTCAAAAACTACCCGGAAATACAGCCATGGTGGGACATCCACAAACGTGGATGGGGCGCAACACCCGACTTCACGACAATGCTCTGCGCCGAAGAAAACGTCCTGGCATACCAAATAGACCCCAACTACGCCGAAGACATACTCGTCAACTCACTCGCAAAGACAATATTCTCACTGGGAGTCAGCACCGTCGTTCCACAAGCAGCACAACAACTCAACACCATCTTCAACCAAGCCCGACAAGACGGCAAATGGCACAACACCATAGCCGGAACCAACAGCCTTGAATACTGGGCCGAAGGAGTACAAGACTGGTTCGGAGCAAACGCCGAAGCACCACTGCCCGACGGACGCCACAACTGGGTAAACACAAGAGAAGATTTGAAAAGATACGACACCCAACTACACGATTTCATCGGACAATTCTTCACCTCTGATGCACACTGCACAAGCATGCATCCCACCCAAAACCTATACACCAAAGACGACAAAAAAGCCTATGCACGCATCAACCGCGAGAAAAAACTGAACATCGACGTGCCACCATGCCAGGTACAACCCGTAACAGCCGAACTGGCCCAACTGCTGCACCTCGACACCAACTTCTACAAAAAACACGTCAACAGCAACGGAATCCACATACTCTCGTCAGACCAAGTGCCCGACAGTGTACTCAGACAAGCACACAAGACCATCTATTGCATGACCAGCATGTTGCCATCCGAGGTACTCGATGCCATGACACGCGTCAACACAAGAGTGGTGGTGATGGGACAAAAAGAGGTAACAATCAACGTACCCGAACACAGCGGAATGTCCCGCGACCGCAGCCTGAACTGGAACCTGCGGGCCCGCGGACTGGGCGGAACCCTGCGCGAACCCATAACATCGTGCGCCGAAGAAAACATCATGGCCTATCCGTGGGACAAATATCACGCCGAAGACATACTGATACACGAGTTCTCACACTCAATACACCTCATCGGAATCCTGCAAGTTGACCCTACTATCAACCAGAAACTCAAAGATTTACTGGCGAAAGCGCGCGCTGCAGGCAAATGGGACAATACCTATGCCGGAACCGAATATGCAGAGTATTGGGCTGAAGGCGTGCAGGACTGGTTTAACGTGAACGCAGAAACCCCCAAACCAGATACCAAACACAACCAAGTCAACACCAGGGAAGAACTCAAACGCTACGACCCCGACCTATATGCACTCATCGCAAAATACTTCCCCGAGACAAACGCACAAATTGGCAAACATAAGAAAGAGAACTATTACAACTACGAATAAACACTTCCATATGAGTTGAAATCAGGATACAACGACAGTAAATCCCACCTTCAACTCATGCCGTAAATCACATTTTCAATGTATCGCATTACAACTCATCCCATTATCGACATCCCCGATGATGATGCCGTAGAGTTTCAATTTGAAGGACAAACCATTCGTGGCCAGCGAGGGAAAAGCATAGCAGCTGCCCTGCATCAAGCTGGATTTCCCATTCATAGCCACAGCCTCAAGGGGCGTCCGCGCAGTCTGGAGTGTGGAATAGGCAAATGTGGTGCCTGCGAAATGCTGGTTGACGGACAGGTAAGGCGCATCTGTATCACCAATGTAGATGGTGTGAAGAGCGTGAAAACCATCAACCAAAGCACTGTCACAACCTCATCACGCAGCACCGATACGACCGCACACAGCGACACTCCTGCCAGACACAGCCGCAATACAGCTGTCGAGCAGCATGTAATGCCATCGGTTTTGCCACACACTACAGTGGCCATCATCGGTGCGGGACCGGCCGGACTGGCTTGTCGTGAGCAACTACGCAAGCTTGATATAGATAATGTCGTTATCGACAGCAGCTCGCACGTAGGCGGACAATTCAACATGCAGACCCATCAATTCTTCTTTTTCGAGCAAGAACAGAAGTATGGAGGTATGCGTGGATTTGACATAGCAAAGACTCTTGCCGGCGATGATTGTGGTGGCATCATACTCAATACCACGGTATGGGATATTCTCGAGGGTCGCAGGTTGGCTCTGAAAAATATCGTGACAGGCGAGACAAACTATCTCGATGCCGACTTCCTGGTGGTTGCCACGGGTGCAGTGCCGTTCATGCCTGTTTTTGGGAACGACGACTTGCCCGGAGTATATACTGCTGCGGTGTTTCAGAAGATGATGAATCAGGAACTCACACTGCTTGGCAAGCGAGTGCTCACCGTCGGTGCAGGCAATATAGGTTATCTCACATCGTATCAAGCTTTCCAGGCCGGAGCCGAGATACGCGCCATCATCGAAGGTATGGATCACGAAGGGGGATTCCCGGTGCAGGCCAACCGTGTGCGGCGTCTTGGTATTCCGATTCTTACTTCTCATGTGTTGCTGAAGGCTATACCCAATGCCGATTGTACAGGTATCACGGGTGCGGTGGTTGCACGGTGCGAAAATTTCCGTCCGATTCCCGGTACCGAGCGTGTTATCGACGATATTGACGTGATAAACATATGTACGGGTCTCAATCCCGACAACCAACTGCTTGTCAAAGGCCGTGAGGTGTTTGGACTTCACGCTTATGGTTGTGGCGATGCTGTACGCATAGGCGAGGGTACCAGTGCTGTGTTGCGTGGTCGTCAGGCAGCCTATGAGGTGGCACAGGAGTTGGGCATACGGTTTGGTTACGACGATTATCTTGACGTCTCGCGCCAATATATCGACTCGCAGCAACGGCCTGTCCGTTTGCTCGACAAGCCAATGCTGCCTTCGGCTGAGCGTCAGAGAGAGCGTCCGTTTGTGCAGATTGACTGCCTTTACGGCTTTGCGTGCAATCCTTGCACATTCTCATGTGCGCAACATGCCATATCTAAACCATCTACATCGAGTGTGCCTACTGTTGACTACGACCGCTGCATCGGTTGTATGCAGTGTGTAAACCGCTGTCCGGGGCTTGCCATCTTTGGTTACGACACCCATCGGCGACAAGTCTTTTTGCCTGTGGAATATCATGTAGATGAGGGTCAGCGTGTAAGTCTGGTTGACAACGACGGGCATGGTTTGACTACCGGAACCATTATTCGTGTGATGTTGAAGCCTAACAAGACTAATATAGTGAGGGTAGCCGTCGATGGTGATGTTGAGCTTACGACGATAAAAGGGTTGCGTCCTGCCGCTGCAGATGCCGGGCATGTCGGTGGCCGTGTGCCGGCAATACATTCTGCCGAATGCTCGGATGGCGAGTGCTATGTGTGCCATTGTGAGGATATTGATGTCGAAACCCTGCTGGAAGCAGTGGGCGGTCGCAGGTTCATATCGGTCGATGAGTTGAAACACACCATCCGTATGGGCATGGGTCCGTGCCGTGGCAAGCGATGTGTGGCACGTGCCCGTCAGCTATTGCGCAATCACGGTATTGAGCTCACAGGCGATTCCACCCCTCGTGCTCCGATGGCCAACCTCGTCACTCTGGGCGATGTGATGCCACGGCAGTCGGTAAGTGCCGCAGGCCGGTCGGCACTGTCGGCAAGTACCGGTACCACTCATGCGACAGACACACTACACACCTCGGTGCTCATTGCCGGAGGCGGCATGGCAGGCAGTTCGCTGTTCCGCTATTTTTCAGAGGAAGGCATGAAACCTCTGCTCATAAACAAGGCCCGAGGCTCGTCGTGGCGCTGTATCGGGGGCGGACGTCCCGCGTTTTCCAACCCCGACATAACCGATATTGCACAGCACAACCGGGAACTATTCATAGCCATACAGTCTGCGTACAACATCGACTTCAAGCCTACACGATATATCAATCTGGTTCACGACGAAGCTACCTACAACGCTCTGGACGCGTCGAGGGCCTGGAGCGATGCCTACATGATTGAGCGTAAGGACTTCAGGCGCGTGATTTCGCCACGATGGAACACCGCCGATACCACCTACAGCCATGCACTCGTCTCAAACGATTGCTGGCAGGCCACTCCTGGCAAGACCATACGGTATCTGCGCACCGTTGGCGAGGCCTGTGGCGGACAGGTGTTTGAAGACTGCGAACTCATCAGCATCGAGCGTGAGTCCGGCCATTTCCGTGCAGTGATTTGCCGGCACGACGGTCAGCGCTGCGATGTCGTTGCCGACCATTTTGTCAATTCTATGGGATATGGTTCAGAGCGATTTACCGATATGCTTGGCATTGATACACAACTCTATCCAGTAAAACACCAAGCCTTCATCACCCGACGTATGCCACTCATCGGTGTTGGTGGCGACTCGCTCGACATGATTATCGACCGCCGCCACTACCACGGATTCTCGGCTGTATATGGTCAGCAGTTCCTCCACACAGGACAGATTATCGGTTGCGCCTCGCCCGACTGCGACTCGGCCGAAGCATGGAAGAACCTCAAACTCAACTCGCGGGAGTTCCTACAGGTGGTAAGCGAGATGTTCTGCCAGTGGATTCCCGACATGGCCGACGTCGGAATACATGCCACATGGGCCGGGTATTACATCGAGCCGCGATACATTGTCGATCCGGAGGCTGGTCTGCTCACCGGACTTCGAGGTCACGGATTCATGCTCTCGCAGTATCTTGCCAAACTATATGTCGATAAATACATGGGACGCACGGTACCATCGTATATGTCCGACCTCTCCCTTTCGGGCAACGGACTAAGCGAAAACGCATTCAAATAAACACTGACGTGAAAATGCGAGTGCGCACTCACACTGCCGAGACTGCGCACTCACAAGGCCGAGACTGCGCACTCACATAGTCGAGACTGCGCACTCACAAGGCCGAGACTGCGCACTCTCATAAAGACTGAAATACAGAAAATGCGGTGCATTTGCCAACATCAAACGCAGAATTATCAGTGTCAGATACATCATTTCGCCATGTTTCAATGGTCCGAACCAATATTTTTTATTAACTTTGCAAGCATAAAACCATTGGCCCGTCATGGGCTTTATTCATACACAACCGAAACCTGTTACAACCACTAAAAACCTCCGAATCATGAAACCATTCAGCAAAGACACTTACATCCAGCGCCGCAGCGAACTGAAACGCCGCGTAGGGAGCGGACTCCTGCTCTTCCTGGGCAACGGCGAGGCCCCTATGAACTATGCCGACAATACCTACCACTTCCGCCAGGACAGCTCGTTCCACTACTTCTTTGGCAGCGACTATGCCGGCCTTGCAGCAGTGATTGACATCGACAACGACATCGAAGTGATTTTCGGCAACGAACTCACCATCGACGACATCGTGTGGATGGGCTATCAGCCATCACTACACGAGAAATGCGAACTGGTAGGCATCAGCCACACCATGCCTCTGGCCGACCTCGCCACATGTGTGAAGACCGCACAGAGCAAGGGACAGACCATACACTTCCTGCCACCATATCGGGGCGAACACCAAGTGTGGCTGCAAGAATTGCTGGGCATCAACCCAGCCGAACAAGCAGCAAAGGCATCGCTCACAATGATACAAGCCATAGTAGATATGCGCAACCACAAGACAGCAGAAGAGATAGAACACATAGAGGCCGCAGTCGATGTGAGCGTAGATATGCACCTCGCCGCCTACCGCGCAGCACGCCCCGGTGTCACCGAAGCCCAGATAGCAGCCGAAGTGGAGCGCGCCTGCCTCAGCCAAGACTGCTATAAGGCATTCCCAACCATAGCCACGGTAAAAGGACAGACCCTGCATCAGCACAAATTCATGAACACCCTCGAGCCCGGACAGATATTCCTGCTCGATGCCGGAGCCGAAGACCCCATGCACTATGCAGGCGACCTAAGCTCGTCGATGCCGGTAAGCGACCACTTCACCCCACAGCAGGAAATGATTTACAACCTACACCTCAAGACCTTCAAAGCCGCAACCGACACCCTCGCACCAGGCGTTCCGTTCCGCCAGGCACACATGAATGCCGCCGTATGCCTGTGTGAAGGTATGAAGGAAATAGGCCTGATGAAGGGCGATCCGGTAGATGCAGCCTACTCGGGAGCCTACGCCATGTTCTTCCCATGCGGCCTGGGCCACATGATGGGACTCGACGTACACGACATGGAAAACCTGGGCGAGCAATACGTGGGCTATGCCGACGGTGAAAAGAAAAGCACGCAATTTGGCTTCAAGTCGCTGCGGCTTGCACGCAAGCTCGAGCCGGGATTCGTGTTCACCGTCGAGCCAGGCATATATTTCATCCCCGAACTCATCGACAAGTGGCGTGCCGAACACCAGTTTACCGACTTCATCTGCTACGACAAGCTCGAGGCATGGAAAGGCTTCTCGGGCCTGCGCAACGAACTCGACTACCTCATCACCGCAGACGGTGCACGTGTACTCGGACATAAGAAGAAACCTATGACCATCGAAGAGGTGTATGCAGCCAAGAATGCTCTATGATAACCATACGTGGAGCATACGAAAACAATCTGAAGCATGTGTCGCTCCAGATACCCAAGTATAAGATAACAGTATTTACAGGAGTGTCGGGCTCGGGCAAATCATCGCTCGTGCTCGACACTATCGCAGCCAAGTCGAGGCGCGAACTCAACGACACATTCCCAGCCTTCGTACAGCAATACCTGCCCAAATACGGACGTCCGCATGTGGAAAGCATCGAGGGACTGCCTATTGCCATCGTCATCGACCAGAAAAAACCGGCACAGAACAGCCGCTCGACCGTCGGAACATATACTGACATCTATGCACCGATGCGACTGCTGTTCTCGCGTGTAGGCAAACCATTCGTGGGATATAGCGACACATTCTCGTTCAACCACCCTCAAGGCAGCTGTCAGCGCTGTTCCGGACTGGGTGAAATACGCGAGCTCGACATCCACAAACTCGTCGATTTCGACAAAAGCCTTAACGATGACGACACCATTCACTACATTGCGTTCCACAAAGGCGGGTGGCGGTGGATACGCTACGCACGCAGTGGACTGTTTGACCTCGACAAGAAGATAAAGGACTACAGTCCCGAGGAGCTCGACCTGTTTCTCAACTCACCTCAGATAAAACTCAAGAATCCACCTGCCGGATGGCCCCGTACTGCCAAATACGAGGGTCTCATTCCACGTATGTACCGCAGTATCATCAACTCTGAGGAAGGGTTGCTTCACAGTGCGGTACTCAATCCCATGCTCACCATGGGTACATGCCCCGACTGTGGCGGTACCCGACTCAACCCCAAAGTGCTGTCGTGCCGTATCGAGGGGCTCAACATTGCCCAGGTGTGCCACTTGTCGGTATCACGGTTGAACCGATGGATACACTCGCTCACCAATCCGCTGGCTGCCGATTTGAAGACAACTATAGGCCAACGGCTCGATGCATTGGAGGAAATAGGGCTCGGATACCTCACACTCGACCGGCCCATCGGTACGCTGTCGGGGGGCGAGGCACAGCGTTGCAAGATAGCAAAATACATCAATTCGTCGCTGGCCGATGTACTCTACATACTCGACGAACCGAGTGTGGGGTTGCACAACCACGACATCACACTGATAAAAAAATCGGTGCGCCGCCTGCGCGACCATCGCAATACGGTCATTCTGGTCGAACACCACAAGGAGATGATACGCCTTGCCGACCATATTGTCGATATGGGTCCTGGTGCCGGAATCGCAGGTGGGCAGATTATGTATGAAGGGAATTACGACGGACTACTGAAAAGCGGTACGGCCACTGGTGTCATGATGAATACAGAAATGCTGTTAAACACAAAAACGCGCCATTTCACCGAGGTTTTCAGCCTTAAAAATGCCATACTGCACAATCTTAAAGACGTGTCGGTGGATATTCCGTTGGGTGTGTTTGGAGTTGTGTGCGGAGTGGCAGGCTCGGGCAAGAGCAGTCTGATGGAGGAGGTGAGACGTCGCAAGTCAGATGTGGTTTATATATCACAAAAAGACATTGGAGTGAGCCTGCGTTCGACGCCTGCGACCTATATGGATGTGGCTCCCGACATACGCCGGCTCTTTGCGCGCAGCAACAAGGTGAAAGAAGAGTTTTTCACATTCAACGGGCGTGGTGCATGTCCGGTTTGTGAAGGCAAGGGTGTGATAGTGTCGGAGATGGCATTCATGGACAACATCGAGACCCGTTGCGAGGCTTGCGGTGGTTTGCGCTACTCGCCCCAGGCACTTGCCTACCACTATGGTAACTACAATATAGCCGAGGTGATGGACCTCTCGGTAGAGTCGGCCTGCGAGGTGTTTGCCGGCACACCTATTGCACAGAAGCTGCAGCCGCTCTCTGATGTCGGCCTGGGTTACCTCCACCTCAACCAGTCGCTCTCCACACTGTCGGGAGGCGAACTGGGTCGTCTGAAACTGGCTTCGTATATACGCACCGAGAGCACGTTCTTCATCATCGACGAACCGTCTGACGGTCTGCATACAAAAGACATACACCAGTTGCTGACACTCTTCAGCCGCATGGTTGACCAAGGTAACACCATATACCTTATCGAACACAACACCGATATCATACGTTCGGCCGACTACATCATCGAGCTCGGACCTGGTGCAGGCGAACACGGAGGTGAGGTGATATTCACCGGCACACCCGAACAAATGGCCTGTTCGGCACAGTCGGTCACAGCAAGGTATCTGTAACCGCCCTCGTTTGCAAGTGCGCACTCTCAACCTCGCAAGTGCGCACTCTCAGCCTTGCGAGCGCGCACTCTCAACCTCGCGAGCGCGCACTCGTTTCCTTACAATTAGATAGTCATACTGCATTTTATTGTTGCATGATATTTGATTATTCACCAAAACTTCGTAACTTTGCACACTGAACTGCTGCAAAACTACGTGGTTGTTACGCGATTTTGCCAGTGCATCGATGATATGCTATACGAACAAACCTACCCACGATGAATATAGAACAACAGATACAAAACGCGGTGACAGCCGCAGTGAAGACGCTCTACGGAGCCGACATAGAAGAGAGCAGCGTGCAGTTGGGACAAACCCGCAGCGAATTTGAAGGACAGATGACGGTAGTGGTCTTTCCACTGCTCAAGGCATCGCACAAAGGGCCTGAACAGACTGGCACAGACATTGGACGATACCTCACCGAAAACCTGGCCGACGTGGTTGCATCGTTCAATGTAGTGAAAGGGTTCCTCAACCTGGTGATTACGAACCGGTGCTGGATACAACTGCTGCACGACATCAGCCAAACCGAACACTACGGCTTCTGCAATGCAACCGACTCGTCGCCACTTGTGATGATTGAATACAGTTCGCCCAACACCAACAAGCCGCTCCATCTGGGCCATGTGCGCAACAACCTGCTGGGGTCGGCCCTGGCACGCATAGTCGAGGCCAACGGCAACAGGGTGGTGAAGACCAACATCGTCAACGACCGAGGCATACACATCTGCAAATCGATGCTCGCATGGCTCAAATACGGCAACGGCGAGACACCCGAGTCATCAGGAAAGAAAGGCGACCACCTCATAGGCGACTACTATGTGGAATTCGACCGCCACTACAAGGAAGAGTGCCGACAGCTCACCACACAGTACATGGCCGACGGCATGAATGCCGAAGCCGCTGCCGAACGTGCCAAGCAGGAGGCTCCGCTCATCAAGGAAGCACATGCCATGCTCGTGCGTTGGGAACAAGGCGACGAAGAGGTGAGAAGCCTGTGGCGCAAGATGAACGAATGGGTATATGCCGGATTCGACGAGACCTACCGCATGATGGGTGTGTCGTTCGATAAGATATACTATGAATCCGACACCTATCTCGAAGGTAAGGAAAAAGTGATGGAAGGCCTGGAAAAAGGCATATTCTATCGTCGCGACGACGGATCGGTATGGGCCGACCTGCGTGCCGACGGACTCGACGAGAAACTACTGCTCCGCAGCGACGGCACATCGGTATATATGACCCAAGACATCGGGACAGCCAAACTGCGATTTCAAGACTACCCTATCGACAAGATGATATACGTGGTAGGCAACGAACAAAACTACCACTTCCAGGTGCTGTCAATACTGCTCGACAAACTCGGATTCAGGTGGGGAAAAGACCTCGTACACTTCTCTTACGGCATGGTAGAACTGCCGTCAGGCAAGATGAAGAGCCGCGAAGGCACCGTGGTAGATGCCGACGACCTCATGGCCAAAATGATTGACGACGCCTACCAGACGATGCAAGAAATGGGCAAGACGGGCGACCTGAGCGAAGCCGAGTCGCGCGAAATTGCACGCAAGGTAGGCCTGGGCGCACTCAAATACTTCATACTGAAAGTGGATGCACGCAAAAACATGCTCTTCAATCCAGCCGAAAGCATAGACTTCAACGGCAACACAGGCCCGTTCATACAATACACATACGCACGCATAGCATCAATACAACGAAAAGCCAAGGAGGCAGGAATAAGCGTGCAGCCAACCAATACAGACGGGCTCAAACTCGAGGAAAAAGAAATCAACCTCATACAACGACTCCGCCAGTTTGAACCCGTGCTGCGCCAGGCAGGCACCGACTACAGCCCGTCGGGCATAGCAAACTACTGCTACGACCTCACAAAAGAGTACAACCAATTCTACCACGACCACAGCATCCTGCACGAAACCGACCAGCAGAAACTACAGTTCCGCCTGTTGCTCTCACACACAGTAGCCAAGACACTGCGCGACGCAATGGGGCTGCTCGGAATCGAAATGCCAGAACGCATGTAACCACACCAACATCAGACAATACACAACAGACAGATGGACAACAAAATCACTGCCGAAGCCCTGTGTGTCGATGCTGCGTGCAGCGGCAATCCAGGCAAGATGGAATATCGGGGCGTACACATACCATCGGGCAGACAAGTATTCCACTTCGGACCCATATACGGCACAAACAACATAGGCGAGTTCCTGGCTATCGTGCATGCACTGGCACTGCTCAAGCGTCACGGCTCAAACATGACCATATACTCCGACAGCTTCACAGCACGCACATGGGTGAAGAAAAAACAATGTAAAACCAACCTCGAACGCAACGAAAAGACCGAACAACTGTTCCAAATCATCGGACGAGCCGAACAATGGCTGCGCAACAACAGCTATTCCAATCCCATCGAAACATGGCAAACCGACGAGTGGGGCGAAATACCAGCCGACTTCGGACGAAAACACTGACGACTCCAGGCAAAAACACTGACGCGGAGGCCACCGGATGAAAGGCTGTCCAACACCCCGGCTACACCACCAAACAACCATAAAAAACGATGAAAGAATTCTTCAAACTACTCGGACCATACTTCCTGCCATACAAACGATATATTGCAGGCACCCTTACCCTCAATATACTGACGGCAATATTCAACGTCTTCTCGTTTGCACTGCTCGTCCCGATACTACACATCCTGTTCAAGATTGAAGACAAAATATACCACTACCAGCCATTCGTCACCGGACAAACAATAAGCCAAACCATAGACAACCTGGTGGAAACCGCCAAAAACAACGGATACTACTATTCACAACAACTCATCGAAACCTACGGACCAGCCACCACGCTGCTCATTCTGGGCCTCATCCTAAGCCTCCTCACACTGCTCAAAACCGGTTCATACTTCGGAGGCTCAGCCTGCCTGATGCCAATCAAGACAGGTATCGTGCGCGACATCCGTGCCAAACTATATCGCAAAATACTACGCCTCCCGCTCGCCTTCTTCTCAGAAGAACGCAAAGGAGACATCCTGGCACGAATCAGCACCGATGTAAACGAAGTAGATGCATCAATCGGAAGCTCCCTGGACATGGTCATAAAAAACCCCATATTCATCATCGTATATATTACAACACTATTCATCATGAGCTGGCAACTCACACTGTTCGTGATGATTGTCGTACCATTCATGGCCATAGGAATCGCCCGCATAGGCAAACGCCTCAAAAGCAGCTCGCTCAAGGCACAAGCCCGCTGGAGCGACGGACTCAGCATAATCGAAGAAACACTGGGCGGACTGCGCATCATCAAGGCATTCATAGCCGAACACAAGATGGACGAACGATTCACTGCCGTAAACAACGAATACCGGAGCATATCCATGAGAGTGGCGATACGACAATCATCGGCACACCCCGTGAGCGAATTCCTCGGAACCCTCATGATAGTAATCGTGTTATGGTTTGGCGGATATCTCATCTTCTCGGGCAATTCACCGATAGATGCCAGCGCATTCATCTACTACCTCACAATACTCTATACCACGCTGCAACCGGTGAAAGACCTGTCGAAAGCCGGATATACCATCCAGAAAGGCTTGGCATCAATGGAACGCATAAACAAAATACTGGCAGCCGAAAACAACATAAAAGAGAAAGCCGGAGCTCACGACATCAACGGCCTCAACCACTCAATCGAACTGCAACACGTAAGCTTCGCATACAACGACCGACGCGAAGTTCTCTCCGACATCAACCTCACCATACCACGCGGACAGACAATAGCACTGGTCGGACAGTCGGGGGCGGGCAAATCCACATTGGTTGACCTCATTCCACGATACCACGACATACAACACGGACACATACTTATCGACGGCACCGACATACGCGACCTCACCATACAATCGCTACGCAGCATAATAGGCAACGTAAACCAAGAGGCAATACTCTTCAACGACACCATCTACAACAACATAGCATTCGGTGTCGAACATGCCACACAAGAGCAAGTGAAAGAAGCTGCACGCATAGCCAATGCCCACGATTTCATCATGGAAATGCCCGATGGCTACCAAACCAACATAGGCGACCGCGGTGGACGCCTCTCGGGCGGACAGCGGCAACGCATCTCGATTGCACGTGCAATCCTGAAAAACCCGCCAATCCTGATACTCGACGAGGCTACATCGGCTCTCGACACCGAGTCGGAAAAACTCGTACAGGAAGCACTCGAACACCTCATGCGCACACGCACCACAATTGCAATCGCACACCGGCTGTCAACCATCAAGAATGCCGACAGCATATATGTGCTGCACGACGGAAAAATAGTGGAACAAGGCACACACGACGAACTCATCGCCCAGGGCGGATACTACCGCAAACTGAACGACATGCAGCAACTATAATAACCACACGCAGAAACCCTGCGGACTTCACGCAGAAACTCTGCGGACTTCACGCAGAAACCCTGCGGACTTCACGCCGAAACGTTAAGACTGACATACATATATACATCCTAATGAAACACATAGTAACGATGGTCGTAGCGATGGCACTGACCACAAATATCATGGCACAAGACAAACGACCCTTCACAATCGACGACCTCATACCTGGAGGCCGGACCTATTATGATAATGTACCTCAATATGCATACTATGCATGGTGGGGCGACCAGTTAGTGAAGCTAGATGTTGAAGCTGTGGCAACAGTCGATACCAGAGGTACGGCACAGGAGCTGTTCCGCATCCAGACAATCAACTCCATATTGCGCAATGCAAGCATTCGCGAGGTACGCAACCTGCTATATGCCAAGTTTCCATACCGAAACAAGACGATAGTATTGCTTGAGGCAGGCGGCAATCATGTGATGGTTGACTGGAAAGCAGGCAGTGTTGTTGAAACCATCAAGATACCACAAAATGCAGTGAATGCCGATCTGAGCTACGAGTCACATCAGGCAGCATACACCATCGACCACAATCTCTATGTGGCCCGAGCCGGCGGACAGACCGATGCCGTAAGTACCGACGGCTGCCTTGACCTCGTATATGGCGAGAGCGTACACCGTAACGAGTTTGGCATCAAGAAGGGAACCTTCTGGAGTCCTGCCGGCCGACTGCTGGCCTTCTACCGCATGGACCAATCGATGGTGACAACCTACCCGCAGGTCGATGTATCGGCCCGCACGGCGGAACTCGTACCCGACAAGTATCCGATGGCAGGAATGACCAGTCATAAGGTGACGGTAGGAGTGTATGACACCAAGACAAAGCAGACGGTTTATCTCGACGCAGGCGACCCTACCGACCGCTATTTTACCAACATAGCATGGAGTCCCGACGAGAAATCTATATATATGATAGAGCTCAACCGCGATCAAAATCACGCCCAACTGACGAGATACAATGCTCTGTCGGGCAAGAAAGAGGCAGTGCTTTTCGACGAGCGCAACGACAAATATGTGGAGCCGATGCATCCCATTCAGTTCCTGCCGTGGGACGACACGAAGTTTATCTATCTTACCAGACGCGACGGCTACCTGCACATCTACCTCTACAACACGAATGGTGACCAGCTGTCGCAACTGACTAAAGGCGCGTGGGAGGTGATTGACGTGGCGGGCTTTAACACAAAGACGAAGAGCATCGTATATACATGCAATGCCATGCATCCTTTGCAGCAGAACATATACAGTGTAGATATGCGCGGTCGCACAACCTTGCTCGATGACGGCGAGGGGTGGCACAGTGTTCAGCTCTCGGCAAGTGGTTCGGCAATGCTCGATACCTACTCGTCGCCTACCGTTGCACGCAACATCAATCTCTGCCCGACACAAGGCAAGAGTCGTCCGGTGCGCCTGCTCACCGCCTCCGACCCGTGGGATAAATTCCGTGTTCCCGAGATGAAGGTAGGCACAGTCAAGGCGGCCGATGGCGTGACCGACCTCTACTACCGGCTTGTCTTGCCTACCGACTTCGACCCTACACGACGCTATCCGGCAGTTATCTACGTCTATGGCGGCCCTCATGCCCACAACATCGATGCCTCGCACCATTGGGGAGTGCGCGGCTGGGATATATGGATGGCACAGCAGGGATATGTGATGTTCTGCCTCGACAACCGCGGCAGCGAGCATCGTGGCCTGGCATTCGAACAGGCAACCTTCCGCCAGCTGGGTATTGAGGAGATGAAAGACCAGATGAAGGGTGTGGAATACCTCAAGTCGCTTCCCTATGTCGATGCCGACCGCATTGGAGTACATGGTTGGAGTTTCGGAGGTTTTATGACTACAGGCCTTATGACTACCTATCCCGAGACATTCAAGGTAGGGGTGGCCGGAGGTCCCGTCATCGATTGGAAATACTATGAGGTGATGTATGGCGAACGCTATATGGATACCCCACAGAGTAATCCCGACGGTTATGCCAAGACCTCACTGTTGAATAAGGCCAAGAACCTGAAGGGGCGGTTGCTCGTCATCTATGGCGGGAACGACAATACATGTGTGCCTCAACACACATTATCTTTTATACGTGCGTGCATAGATGCCGATACCTATCCCGACCTCTTCACTTATCCGGGCGACGAACACAACATGATGGGTACCGACCGCATACATTTGCACAACAAAATAACTCAATACTTTAACGACTATCTGAAATGAAACGAATACTCTTATTAGGCAGTGGTGGGCGCGAACATGCCTTGGCCTGGAAGATTGCACAAAGCCTGCAGGTAGAGCAACTCTTTATTGCCCCGGGTAATGCCGGCACCATGAATATAGGCGAAAATGTAGCGTTGAAGGCCGATGACTTCGATGGCATCCGCCGTTTTGTCTTGGATCGAGGCATCAACATGGTGGTTGTAGGTCCTGAAGACCCACTGGTGAAAGGTATCTACGATTATTTCAAGGCCGACATCCAGCTGAGGGATATACCTGTGATTGGTCCGTCGCGTGCCGGAGCTCTGCTTGAAGGGTCGAAGGAATTTGCCAAGGGATTCATGCATCGCCACGGTATTCCTACTGCCGCCTACCGCAGTTTCGACGGTACGACTATCGACGAGGGTCTCCGTTTCCTCGAGACCCTGCAGCCGCCTTACGTGCTGAAAGCCGACGGTCTGTGTGCCGGCAAGGGGGTACTTATTGTTCCTGCGCTCGACGAGGCAAAGCGCGAGTTGAGGGAGATGCTGGGTGGCATGTTCGGGCAAGCCAGTGCGAAGGTGGTGATTGAGCAGTTCCTGAGCGGTATTGAGTGTTCGGTATTTGTGCTGACCGATGGACGTCATTATAAGATACTGCCCGAAGCCAAGGATTACAAACGCATAGGCGAGGGCGATACGGGTTTGAATACCGGTGGAATGGGCTCGGTAAGTCCGGTGCCGTTTGCCACCAAGGCATGGATGCAAAAGGTTGAAGACCGTATCATTCGCCCTACGGTGGAGGGTCTGGCCTCTGAGGGTATCGACTATAAGGGCTTCATTTTCTTTGGCCTCATCAACGTAGATGGCGACCCAATGGTGATTGAATACAACGTACGTATGGGCGACCCCGAGACAGAAAGTGTCATGTTGCGCATCAAGAGCGACATAGTCGATTTGTTTGACGGTGTGGCCGAGGGCAATCTCGACGAGCGCCGGTTGGAGACCGACCCTCGCTCGGCTGTATGCGTCATGCTTGTGTCGGGCGGATACCCCGAGGCCTACAAGAAAGGCTTTCCGATAACAGGCATCGACAGCGTAGATGGCAGCATCGTGTTTCATGCCGGTACGGCATTGAAGGATGGTGCCGTGGTTACGTCGGGTGGGCGCGTGATAGCCGTAAGCTCATACGGGGCCGGCAGGGAAGAGGCTTTGGCCAAGTCGTTTGCCGAGGCTCAGAAGATAAAGTTTGAGGGTAAGTATTTCCGTTCCGACATAGGTAAAGACCTGAATTAGTGCAGGGCGGCTCTGAATCTGATAATTAGAATACCTCAAATGACATTTCAGCGTAAGTTAGCCATAAGCCCCATATCGCTACATGTCGTGTCGGCGATATTGATTGTGGTATGGATTGCCGTTCCCGATGTTGCCGTATCTGATGTAGATACACCACAGGGCCTGTCGGTCCTGCTCCCTGACATCGTATTGAGTCATGGTTTTCTGAACACTGCATTGGGTGCAGGCATGGCAGCAGCCGTGGTGTATATACTTCGTGAGCTGAACATGTCGCAGATATTGCTGCGACTCAACTCGCGTGCCATCAGCATAGTATATGCAGCACTGATGTCTATGGCCCTGCCGCTTCATTCGCTACATCCGGGCATGGCTGCCATGCTGTGTGTGCTGGTTTCCTATTTTTCTTTGTTCAGCTCATATCAGGTTGACTCTTCTGCCAACCTTATTTACGTCAGTTTTCTATGCCTGGGACTGTCGATACTGGTGAGTCCCATGCTGGTATGGATGACTCCCGTCTATTGGCTTTCGATGTATCTGCTGCGCTCGGGCAATGTGCGCAGTGTGATTGCCTCGGTGTTAGGGCTGATTACCCCCCTGTGGCTTGTAGGTAGCATCGCATTTTGCACCGACCACACCTACATCTTCACAAACCTGCTGGCCGACATGGCGAGGTTTGAGTGGAGCGGCTATTCGCTCCACACTCCGGCCGAGACCGTCACTGTGTGGTTCTCGTTTGTGGTCTTTATCATTGCTTTTGTCGATTTCTACATGCGAATCAACCTCGACAAAACCCGCGTACGAGTGATTTACAGCGTTGCAGCCATACATGGTTTCATGCTCTATCTGCTCATACTGCTGCAGCCACTCCAGCTGCATTACCTGCTGCCGGCAGCCATGATGCCGACAGCCATCCTGGGCGGCCATTATGTAGCCAACGACCCAACCACACAATCAAACGTCGTATGCATACTGCTTACCGTTTTGCTCATTGTCAACATCATTGTCTGCGCATGGATACTATAAACGAATTCTTCATCAACTACGGCTACTGGGGTATGGCTCTTGCCTCGTTCCTTGCCGGCACATTCTTCCCATTCAGCAGCGAGGCAGTGATGGCCGCCCTGCTCGTAACCACAGGCATGGACCCCATGGCAACCATTGCGAGTGGTACGGCAGGCAATGTGGCAGGGTCGATGGTGAACTACTACATAGGCTCGTTTGCAAAGACCGAGACCATTTCGCGCTGGTTCCGCATAAAACAAAAACGACTCGACACGGCCCAGCGATACGTACAGCGCTATGGCTCGTGGATGGGCTTTTTCTCGTTCATACCCATACTCGGCACAGCCATCAGCATTGCCCTCGGCATACTGAAAGCCAATGTGTGGGGTACATTCTTCTCAACCTTTCTCGGCAAATTTCTGCGCTACATCGTTGTGGCCTATTCTGTGCTCGCCCTGGCGTAACCCCGCCACCAAACGGCAATACATCCTGCAACAACCGTCAGTACCACCGGCACCATGCCCCGGGCCGAGACTGCGTACTCACGGGGCCGAGACTGCGCACTCACAAGGCCGAGACTGCGCACTCACAAGGCCGAAACTGCGCACTCACAAATCTGCACCATACCAATCATTACAGCTTCCATACTGCAAATAATACCCGCAATGCACGTTTTTTTTACAATTAAGTGAGCATAAGTCGCAAATCTTTTGTACCTTTGCAGCGTATGGCACCCCGTCGGAAAAAGATGTATCGCAACAGAAAACAGATGACACATGGCACAGGAAAACAAGGATTTCAGGATTGATGTAGAAGCAATAGTAAGGAGCAAGGCGGGTTCAAGGTATAAATACATACCACGCCCTGCCATCAGCTGGCTGAAACGGATTCTGCATCAAGACGAGGTAAACCGCTACCTCACCGGTCGCGCCAGTGGCAAATATGGCATGGAATGGCTCGACGAATGTGTGGCCTACCTCGAGATGGATCTTAATGTGCGTGGGCTCGACGCCCTTCCCGGCAACGACGGCAACCGCTACTACACCATCGTCTCCAACCACCCCCTCGGCGGCGAAGACGGCGTAGCACTTGGCAGCATACTATGTCATAAATACGACAGCCGCATCAAATACCTCGTAAACGACATACTCATGAACCTCGACGGCCTCGCACCCCTCTGTGTGCCAATCAACAAGACAGGCAGTCAGAGCCGCAACTTCCCCAAGATGGTGGATGCCGCATTCCAGTCGGACAACAACGTACTGATGTTCCCGGCCGGACTCTGCTCAAGAAAACAAAACGGTGTGATACGCGACCTGGAGTGGAAAAAAACATTCGTGACCAAAAGCATAGAATACCATCGCGACGTGATACCCGTACACTTCTCGGGACAAAACTCAGAACGATTCTACCGCATAGCCAACCTATGCAAGACGCTCAACCTGAAAGTGAACCTCGCCATGATACTGCTGGTTGACGAAATGTATAAAAACGTAGGCAAGCAATTCACCGTCACATTCGGACAACCCATACCGTGGCAAACATTCGACAAAAGCCGCTCACACTCACAATGGGCCGAATGGGTCAAAAACCAAGTATATGCCCTCGAGTCATAAACACCGTCCATCGTTTCCACTAAGCCGGATGACCAAAGAGTACTTGCTCATTTTGGCATGGCAAGGAAACGAAGGCGAAGCATGAGCAGAGTGTAGTTTAATCCGGCTGTGCCGCGCAAGGAGGCAGAAGGCAAAATCAAAACGTCTGAATCAATTCGAAGCACACAACAACACCATCATGTACCATAACAACATCATACCACCAATAGACCGCAACCTGCTCCAGGCAGAACTGACCGAAGACAAGCGACTGCGATTCACCAACCGCAGCAACAATGAAATATACATAGTAACATGGCAGAACTCACCCAACGTGGTGAGTGAAATCGGACGCCTGCGCGAAATAGCATTCCGGGCAGCAGGAGGCGGCACCGGCAAGGAACTCGACCTCGACGAGTTCGACACCTGCAACAACCCATACAAACAACTCATTGTATGGAACCCCGAAGCACAAGAAATAATCGGAGGATACCGATTCCTGCTGGGTACCGAAGTGGAATACGGAACCAACGGACAACCACTGCTCGCAACATCACACATGTTCCACTTCTCCGACCGATTCATAAAAGAATACATGCCATACACCGTCGAACTCGGACGCTCATTCGTAACACTCGAATACCAAGCCACACGAGCCGACTCAAAGGGACTGTTCGCACTCGACAACCTATGGGACGGACTAGGAGCCATCTCAGTCATCATGCCAAACTGCAAATACTTCTTCGGTAAAATGACCATGTACCCATCATACAACCGACGTTGCCGAGACATGATACTCTACTTCCTCAACAAACACTTCCCCGACAACGAACACATCATCACACCGATGACACCGTTGCAGATGGAACACGACCCACGCGAGTTTGAACAACTCTTCTCCGGCAACGACTTCAAGGAAGACTACATCATACTCAACCGAGTCGTACGAAGCTTCGGGCTCAACATACCACCACTCGTAAACGCATACATGAGCCTCTCGCCAACCATGAAAGTGTTCGGCACAGCCATAAACGACGGCTTCGGCGATGTAGAAGAAACCGGAATCCTGATAGCAATAGACGAAATACTGGAAAGCAAGCGCATGCGCCATATCGACAAGTTTGCCGAAGAACACCCAGAACTCGTTGACCAATCAATACCCCTACTATCAAAAATCACCTCAGGAATAAACAAAGTGAAGACCAACGGCAAATGACAACCGTCAACGCACGCCATCCCCGTCACCCCCGTGGGGGTGCTGAATGGAGGGGAGAATACGTGCGGACCATGACACCCCTTCGAAACCGACTATGCCATGCAAGGAGGGAGAAGACAAAGAAAAAAAGGTCTGAATTTGTACGTATAACCATAATTGACCGCACAAGCAAATAAGAACGAAAAGAAATAAAACATTTTTTTCGTCTTTTGATTAAACCTTTTCAGGTAAATGCAGTCAAACACATAAAGTAGTAAATAGGTGTTTATCATTTTTCTCGAGGACAATGGCATGGGAATGTAATTGTCCTTTTTTTTATGCCAAACCGGTCATCAGCGTTTTAATGATTTTTTTTGCTGTATTGAAAGAGTAATGGGGTTGACCTTTGGCCTTCGTTGTCGCTAAGGCAAAGGCAAAAGGAAGGCAAAGCAAACCCTATATAAACACAAAAGAGGGACTATCACTAGTGCCTCTTCGTCATTACTAACCTTAAATTAATACCTAATCAAATCCTTTTACAATCTTTTTCCTAAACTAATACTTACTGAAAAAATTACCTTACTTAATACCTATTAATATCCTTATTAACAATAAACCTTTTATCTTATACTAAAACCTATTAGTGTTTCTTTACATAACCCTCGGGACACCTCCCTCGGTTTTGACGCTGCAAAGTTACGCACTATTTCGCATGTGCAAAACTTTTTCAGTCTTTTTATGCAAAAAAAACATGTTTTGTTGACAACGGTCAATCTGTGTGAGCGAACACTATCAAAAAAATGCCCGTTTTTTAGGATTATCCCAAATCGGTCATTAGCGTTTTGATGATTTTATGTTTATACTAATTCGTATGTATGAGTTTCATGCTATTTTAAGTTACATATTAGATACACTCCTATGCTTCGCTCCGTCGGTATGACAGGCGGAAGGTTGTTGCAAAATAGCAAAGGTTTATGCATAGGTCAACATGTCATTGGAAGTCATACCGACGGAGGTATGAAATACCGCAGGAGCGTATCTAATGTGTAACTCAATGCAAGCACTTTGCTCATCTGGCTTAACGAAAACATTTCACCCCAAAGTCATACCGACGGAGGTATGAAATACCGTAGGAGCGTATCTGCATACTAATTTAAACTACATATCAGATACACTCCTTTGCTTCGCTCCGTCGGTATGACAGGCGGGAAGGTTGCCGGATGGACAGCAGGGGGCATAGCACAGACGTTTTTGCATCTTTTTGGCAGGTTTTCTTTCTTATCGCTGTAATTTCTTCCACTCGGCAGTTTGCGCCACATTTATGTCTGCAAGTATTTCATAGACTTTGTTCTTCTCGTTGGCAGTACCATGCCCACGATATATTCCGACCAGCTCGTCGCGCTTGAAATCGGTGAATACCTGCGGCAGCAGCGACATGGCCTTGGCCTTATGAGCTTCGGCCAGCATCTCCAGTGCATCGGTAATAGCCGTACGTCCACGGTCGGCATTCGAACTCATTTCGTCCAGGCCCTCACGATAATACTTATACATCATCTGTCGCATAGGTTGCATCGACGTCTCCATGTAGTCGTTGATGATGGCATGTCGGTTGCGGGTATCCGAAAAAGCCTTCCATCCCGATGAAGGCAGGCTCTGTGCGTTGTTCACAATCGACTCGACACGATGCAACACATCGGTACCCCCAAGAGGCGAAAACGTATCGAGGTCGAGTCCGATGAACAAATAAGCATAATAGGCAAGCATGGCTGTGAGGTTATTGTCCATGCTGACCTCGTTAAATTCGAGTGGGTCGTTTTCAATATAGGTAAATGTGAAATCGGGATCACGCATCGAGAAAATCGTGGTGTTGTAGTTCGACCCCCACACTGGGCGGATACACTGGTATTGCAGCTCACATGTGAAGAGGTTGTCGGCTGGTTTATATTGTCTGACAGTGATATTGAGCGTACAATCGATGCGTTCATCCTCGCTGTATTGCATATCAGTCCAAGCACGCTGGTTCATAAACTCGGTTATTGCAGTTTCGAGTGTCTGAAACACACTGCTCGACGTACCCTGCACTGCGCTGCGGTTTACCTTCACCTTGCAGTTCAACTCCTGTCCGCTGCAAAACAGACAACAGAACAGGCTGGCGATGATTATTATGGCTTGCTTCATATCGTGTACATTATTTCGTGGCAAAGATAAGAAAAATTATTAAATAAACAACAAACAAAAGATTATCATGAAAAAAAAAGTGTTTCAGAACTTGCCCAACCGGCACTGGATGCTATATATGGTGGCAACAATCGATGTCACAAATTATTCTGTTCAGTGTATAGATTTGATGTAATTATCATGATTTATTCTGATTTAAGGCGATGAATTGTAAAATTATTCGTAACTTTGCAGGTGGATTGCCGGCAAGGTTACGTTTCGTGCGGTTCCCCAGGACACTAACCACAAACCAGGTTGCACACTTGTTATGTCGTGACAATACGCAAAAAGCGATGATGTGCAATCTCATTACACCGTTTTATGGAAAAAATTACGATTAGACAAGTAGAAACAAAAAAGGAACTAAAGAAGTTCATACGTTTCAACTACGAATTATATAAAGACAACCCCTACTCCGTACCCGACCTATATGAAGATATGCTCAGCACCTTTTCTGATAATAATGCAGCCATGGAGTTTTGCGAGGCAGCCTATTTCCTGGCCTATCGTGGCGATACCATTGTAGGTCGTGTGGCTGCCATCATCAACCATAAGGCCAACAAACGATGGGAACAACAGATGGTGAGGTTCGGATATATCGACTTCATCGACGACACCCAGGTTAGCGAGGCACTCATCAGGGCAGTTGAGCAGTGGGGACTCGAGCGCGGCATGACTCAGATTGAAGGCCCGTTAGGTTTTACCGACATGGATGCCGAGGGTATGCTCGTCGAAGGGTTTGAAGAACTCGGCACCAACGCCACGATATACAACTATCCATACTATCCGCAGCACATCGAGCGGCTTGGATTTGAGAAGGGAGCCGACTGGATAGAAATGCTGCTCACCGTACCACGCGAGACGGGATTGCCCGAGCGGCTCGACCGCATAGCAAACATCGTGATTGAAAAATACGGATTGAAAATAAAGAAATACACATCGCACAAAGCTATTGCACGCGAGTACGGCCGTGAAATCTTTAAAGTCATCAACGAGGCATTCAAGCCACTGTTCGGATACTCTGAACTGAGCGACCGACAGATAGACCAATACGTGAAGACATACCTTCCGTTCATCGACTTGAAACTGGTGTCGCTCGTTACCGACAGTAACGGACGGCTCATCTGCGTAGGCATCTCTATGCCGTCGTTGTCGCGTGCACTGCAACGAGCTAAAGGCAAGCTGATGCCGATAGGATGGTTCCACCTGCTGAAAGCCCTCAAATGGAAAAAGCCCGACACACTCGACCTCATGCTCGTGGGCGTACTGCCCGAGTATCAAGGCAAAGGAGTGAATGCCGTGCTGTTCCACGACCTGCTGCCTATCTACATATCAGAAGGATATAAATATGTAGAAACCAACCCCGAACTCGAAGCCAACTTGAAAGTGCAGTCGCAGTGGATATATTTCGACAGACGACAGCACAAACGCAGACGATGCTATAAGAAAGATATTTCAAAAGACTGACAGACGAATGGAAGACGCAAAATACACACAAAACACAACACCGCCAAAATACGACGACGACAACATTCGCCACTTGAGCGATATGGACCATATCCGCACACGGCCAGGTATGTATATAGGCCGTTTGGGAGATGGCTCGCACGCCGAAGACGGCATTTACGTGCTGCTGAAAGAAATAATAGACAACTCCATCGACGAATTCAAGATGAATGC
>CALGGJ010000131.1 GCA_937915745.1 uncultured Prevotellaceae bacterium
TCTGGGGCATCCGAAACACGGTGCAAAGATATGATTTCATTGTGTCTGGGGCATCCGAAACACGGTGCAAAGATATGATTTCATTGTGTCTGGGGCATCCGAAACACGGTGCAAAGATATGATTTCATTGTGTCTGGGGCATCGGTAAAATCAACAAACATACAAACGAATGACAGCAAAGAGCAAAGTAAGAGTGCGCTTCGCCCCAAGCCCGACGGGGCCACTACACATAGGAGGTGTGCGCACGGCACTCTACAACTATCTGTTTGCCCGTCAGGCAGGTGGCGAACTGATATTCCGCATAGAGGACACCGACTCCACACGTTTCGTACCAGGAGCCGAAGAGTATATCATAGAGAGTTTCAAGTGGCTGGGCATAGAGTTCGACGAAGGCGTGTCGTTCGGTGGCAACCACGGTCCGTACAGGCAAAGCGAACGCCGCGAAATATACAAGCAATATGTTGACCGGTTGCTGAGCCAAGGCAAGGCTTACATCGCATTCGACACTCCCGAGGAACTCGAGGCCAAGCGCAAAGAGACCGACAACTTCCAGTACGACGCATCGACACGCACACAGATGCGCAACTCGCTCACCCTACCTGCCGACGAGGTGGAACGCCTCATGGCCGGAGGCCACCAATATGTGATACGATTCAAGATTGAGCCAGGACGCGACGTAGAGGTTGACGACATCATACGCGGGCGGGTGAGCATCAACTCGTCGGTAATCGACGACAAGGTGCTCTACAAAAGTGCCGACGGACTGCCCACCTACCACCTTGCCAACATCGTTGACGACCACCTGATGGAGGTGACACACGTCATACGCGGTGAAGAGTGGTTGCCAAGCGCACCCCTCCACGTGCTACTCTACGAAGCATTCGGCTGGATCGACACCATGCCGCGCTTTGCACACCTGCCACTGCTGCTCAAACCTGTGGGCAACGGCAAACTGTCGAAACGCGACGGCGACAAACTGGGATTTCCCGTATTTCCACTCGAATGGCACGACCCCACGACCGGCGAGGTGTCGCAAGGATACCGAGAACAGGGATACCTGCCACAAGCCGTGGTCAACTTCCTTGCACTCCTGGGGTGGAACCCTGGCGGAGAACAGGAAGTGCTGTCGATGGACGAACTGATACACCTGTTCGACTTGTCGAAATGCAGCAAGGCGGGAGCACGATTCGACTACATCAAGGCCCAATGGTTCAACCACCAATACCTGCTACAACTCCCAGCCAAGGAATGGACACCCGAGTTCGACAAGATACTCAAGGCCGAAGGCATCGACTCCACACCCGAGCGCGAAGCACAAGTAGTAGAGATGATGAAACAGAAAGTGATAGAATACACCGACAAAGAAGGCAACCGCCGCAAACGCAACATAAGCTTCGTGACCGACCTGTGGCCGCTGTGCCGGTTCTTCTTCGTAGCCCCCGACACATACGACCCGACCGACAAGTTCGTACGAAAAAACTGGAAAGCGGAAACAGCCGACGAAATGCAACAGCTGTCTGCACTGCTACACACCGTGACCGACTTCACCGCCGAAGGCATCAAGGCCGTGGTCGAACCATGGACCGAACAGACAGGCATACGCCCATGGAACGCATGGCGGGTGGCACTGGTGGGAACCGGACAAGGACCCGACATGTACGAACTGTCAGCATTCCTGGGAAAGGAAGAAACACTGCAGCGCATGACACATGCAATCAATACTATTGACATTAACTAATAACAACTACACATCTTGAAAAGACTACTCTACGATGTAGGAATGTATATCCTGTCGCTTGGAGCACTGTTTATGACACCATTCGTCAAGAAAATGCGCCACCAGGTGAAAGGCCAGACACAGACCTACCTCAAACTGTATAAAGCAATACGCCCCGACGACCGTGTGGTGTGGTTCCACGCAGCCTCGCTGGGCGAATTCGAACAAGGACGTCTGCTCATGGAACTCGTGAGATGCAACCACCCCGAATTCAAGATTCTGCTCACATTCTTCTCGCCATCAGGATACGATGTACAACGCGACTACGAAGGAGCCGACATAGTGTGCTACCTACCATTCGACACCCCCGAAAATGCACACACATTCATCAAACTCGCACATCCCGAGATTGCAGTAATCATCAAATACGAATTCTGGTTCAACTTCATAAGAAAAGCACGCAAAGCCAACTGCAAAGTATATAGCGTGAGCAGCATATTCCGCCCCGACCAACACTTCTTCCGTTGGTGGGGAACACTACAACCACTGCCACAGATAGACCATTTCTTCGTACAAAACCAACAGTCGGCCGACCTGCTAACCCGACACGGACTTCGAAACGTGTCGGTAGTGGGCGACACACGCTTCGACCGGGTAATCAAAATAAAACAACGCTCGGCCAACCTGCCGGTAGTAAAGACATTCACCTGCGGAAAACAGACTTTCATCGCAGGCAGCAGCTGGCAACCCGACGAACAAATCTTCATACCATACTTCAACCAACATCGCGATTGGAAACTCATCATTGCACCACACAAAATCACCGGACACCACCTGAGCGAACTCAGCCAGTGGCTGTCCGACCGCAAGGTATTATTCTACTCAGAGATAACAACCGAAGACGGACAGCAATCGGTTGACGACTCTGTGCTGCGCAATGCCGAAGTACTCATTATCGACTGTTTCGGCAAACTGTCGTCGATTTACCGATACGGACATCTGGCACTCATCGGCGGCGGATTCGGAGCAGGAATACACAATGTGCCCGAAGCCGCAGTATATGGCATACCAACACTGTTTGGCCCTAACAACCGGAAATTCCAAGAAGCACAGGCACTGCTGGAGTGCGGAGGCTCGTTCACGTTCAACGATGCCGACACATTCAAGACCCTCGTCGATGACTTTATCAGCCATCCCGACACCATGACAGCCGCCGGACAAGCAGCCAGCCAGTACATATATGGCAATGCCGGAGCCGTCGATAAATGCTACAAGGCAATATTCGGATAGAAAAACAAAACAATCCTCAATCTTAAATCACAGCAACACCACCCGACAGCACCACTGGGGGGGGAGGCCAAAAAAACAATATAATGGCACTAATAAAAACCGTTTGCGGACTTACACCACACTGGGGTGAAGACTGCTATTTCAGCGAAAACGCCACAATTGTGGGCGATGTCACAATGGGCGACCAATGCACCGTGTGGTTCAATGCAGTAGTAAGAGGCGACGTCAACTACATACGAATCGGTAATCGTGTGAACATACAAGACGGCTCCTGCCTACACACACTATATCAGAAAGCCGCTATTGAAATAGGTGACGACGTGACCATAGGCCACAACGTCACCCTGCACGGATGCACCGTCAAAGACTGCGCACTCATTGGCATGGGTGCCACCATACTCGACCACGCAGTCATAGGCGAGGGAGCAATCATCGCTGCCGGAGCACTCGTACTGTCAAATACCAAGGTAGGCGACGGCGAACTATGGGGCGGAGTACCCGCCAAGTTTATAAAGAAAGTAGATCCCCTGCAAGCCAAAGAACTCAACCAAGGCATCGCAAGCCACTACATCATGTACAAAGACTGGTATAAGGAATAACCAGTCCATCACATTGAACTCAACTGAAAAACAAACGAATACCGATGGAACGCCATGAAGCAAAATGCGCCCCATTGAATTACTAAAAACCTGAAACCGGCTAATGATCGATTTCAGGTTTAAGGTTCACTGTATTCCATCCTTCTACAGCAACTCGGCCACCTGTTTCTCAACATCCTCCATCGAATGGGTTGGTTCGAAACGAGCCACAACCTCACCCTTGCGGTTGATAAGGAATTTTGTAAAGTTCCACTTGATGTCAGGTTTCTTGTCGTACTCTGCATCTGCCTCACGCATCATCTTATCGAGCAACGGGCCAAGTTGGGAATTAAGATCAAATCCTCCGAAGCCTTTCTCCGACTTCAGGAATGTATAGAGTGCTATTTCGTTCTCTCCATTTACCTCGCATTTCTTAAACTGAGGGAACTTGGTGCCGTAGTTCAATGAACAAAACTGAGTGGTCTCTTCATCGCTCTCGGGCGACTGTTGGCCGAACTGATTGCAAGGGAAGTCGAGAATTTCAAAACCCTTATCGTGCAGACGTTCGTACATGGACTCCAAGGCTTCGTACTGAGGTGTAAAGCCACAACGACTGGCTGTGTTCACAATCAGCAATACCTGACCCTCATACTGCTTGAGCGACACTTCCTCGCCCTTCTTGTCGAGGACACTGTAATCATAAACTGTTTTCATGTTTTCTTTCTCGTTTGATGCACACGATGTCAGCAAAAATGTCACAATCGCTGCAATGGTTAATATCTTTATTTTCATAGCACCACAAAGGTAAGCATTATTTCTGATTCGGCAATATCTGCAAGGCTCTTTTTTGAAAATTAACATTTTTTTGCCTAAACTTGTCATTAGCATTGTTAACAATCAATATCGTGCATTCTGCCATGCCAGATATCGGTTATAGTCTGATAAACAGAAAAAAATTTGGTCAATTCAATAAATAGTCGTACCTTTGCAGCCAAATTACGGTGCAAAGATGCGATTTCACTGTATCTCCCCTCCCTCTGGAGGGCAGGTGGCGTAGGTTTCATTGCGTTTTTGGGCCGCCGGTAAAGAAATCCGAGCGAGGATTAAACAGAAAATGTAAGACCAGAGCCATGATGTGTGGCTGGAATCAATGTGCGACTTGGTGTCGCGCTCAAAGAATGAAATGTAATGAAAAGAAATTATTATTGTGCTGATTGCATAAGCAAATCGAGCAAACTAAGAGTGTTAATGGTTATTTTAATGGCATTTATGGCCGTCGGCATATATGCACAGACCTATACAGGTAAAGCATCATATTACGGGCCAGGATTCCATGGACGTAAGTGTGCCAACGGACAAGTGTTTGACATGAACAAACTGACATGTGCACACAAAACCTTACCGTTCGGCACCATGCTGAAAGTAACCAACTTGAAGAATGGCAAATCGACCGTGGTAGAAGTTACAGACCGCGGGCCATACGTGAAAGGACGTATCATTGATTTGTCGAAAGCTGCAGCTGAGGAAATCGACATGTTGGCAGCAGGTGTTGTCAATGTTGAGATTGAAATCATCAAACCTGAGCCTGAGAAAACACAACCGATGGCACAGACGATGTCTATGACGATGACACAAGTCGAGAAGACAGAAAAAACAATGGAATGGGCAAATACCATCAGGTAATGTATTTTTTCAAGCGTTTTCGTTAAGCCAAATGACCAAAGGGAACTTGCTCACCTTGGCATGGCGAAACCTGACGAACGAAGCATGAGCAGAGTGGAGTCTATTCCAACTATGCCATGCAAGGAAGAAGACAAAGACAAAACAAAGGCGAAGCCGACTAACTGCATGCACCCTCCCCTGGCACCCCTCAAAGAGAAGACAAGGGAGGGCGCGTTTTATATACCAAAGAAGATGAAGAACTTAGAAACACTATGCGTACAGGCTGGATGGACACCAAGCAAAGGTGAACCAAGGGTGCTGCCTATCTACCAAAGCACCACATTCAAATACGACTCAAGCGAGCAAATGGCCCGACTTTTCGACCTCGAAGACCAAGGATACTTCTACACCCGACTAGCCAACCCGACCAACGATGCCGTAGCCGCCAAAATCAATGCATTGGAAGGTGGAGTGGGATGTGTACTCACCAGCAGTGGACAAGCTGCAAACTTCTATGCCGTATTTAACATCTGCCAAGCCGGAGACCACTTCATTACCAGCAACAGTATCTATGGAGGTACATTCAACCTCTTTGGCGTCACACTTAAGAAACTGGGTATCGAATGTACGTTTGTTGACCCCGAATGGGACGACGAACGAATTGAAAACGAGTTCAAGCCAAACACCAAATGCTTCTTTGGCGAAACAATAAGCAATCCGGGCGGAAACGTATTCGACATCGAACGCTTTGCAGACATGGCACACCGACATGGGGTTCCGCTCATCGTCGATAACACATTTGCCACACCTATCAACTGCAGACCATTCGAATGGGGATGCGACATCGTGACCCATTCAACCACAAAATATATGGACGGACATGCAACACAAGTGGGAGGAGCAGTGGTCGATTCAGGCAATTTCCCTTGGGACAAATATGCCGACAAATTTCCCGGACTCACAACACCCGACGAAAGCTATCACGGACTCACCTATACTAAAAAATTCGGACGCCAAGCATACATAACAAAGATTGTATCACAACTTATGCGTGACATGGGAAGCATACCCTCGCCCCAAAACAGTTTCCTGCTCAACCTCGGACTTGAAACATTACACCTGCGAATGCCACGCCACTGTGAAAACGCGCAACGGGTAGCCGAATGGTTGGAAGCCAATCCACACGTGGCATGGGTAAACTACCCTGGACTCAAAACCAACAAATATCACGAACTGGCAAAGAAATACATGCCGAATGGCACGTGCGGAGTCATTGCGTTTGGATTGAAAGGTAATCGCGAAGATGCAATAAGGTTTATGGACAACCTCGAGTTTATCTGCATCGTAACACATGTGGCCGACGCACGTACATGTGTCCTGCACCCTGCATCACATACACACCGCCAGCTATCCGACGAACAGCTAATGGAAGCAGGTGTACGTCCTGACCTCATACGTCTGAGCGTAGGTATAGAGAACTGCGACGATATCATCGCCGACCTCAAACAAGCAATGGAGTAATAGCGTTTAGAGCCTAAAGTGCCATCCGGTCTATCTCTTCGACCAAAGCATCCGACTCACCACTCACCACCTTCCTGCAAAACATACGTCCTGAATCAATAAGCGCCGGAAGGTCGCTAAGGGTGAGAATCCTGATTACAGGATGATAGTTAATGTAATGCAGTGGAGTGAGTGCAGCTAGCCCCGGATATGTTGCATCAGGGTGTATATGAGCATGAGATGCATAATGCGAGTTACAAACGATGGTATGTATGCACATCTCCGAAGGTGTAAAACTTGTTTTGAAATAATTGACAAACGCAGGTGAAGCGTCTAATGTTTCAAGAACATAACGTGCACACGAGGGAGTGAGGGCAAAATAGTCTGAACCCACATAAACATCCACAGACCGTCCATCACCCAACGGAGCTCTAAGCGGTTTTGTTATATGCATGATGCCCGATAAAGTGCGGGCTGCTACGATTGCCTTATGCTTAATCCACAAAGGCCGCAGCCTGATATCACGTAAAAGATGATAGACACGAATCTTACTTTGCTGACCACGGTCGGTTCCACGCGTTATGTTATAAGCATAAAGATATTCCGTATCAGTATGCGCCGCAAAATACTCACGTATATGACGAGGAGTCCACAATGGATAATCCTGACCACTGAGACACACTATATGAGTGTAATTATGTCCTGTGGCAAGTGCCGCCCTCAACAACTCACGCTGGTACTCCACCTGCTCCCAACCTCCCCAACTCACATGATGTGAACGAACAAACGTGACCCTTTGAGACAGCAAGTCCCTGAATGGTTTGGAATCGACATTAGCATCAACATGAACAAATATGTCGGTCCCATGTGTATCTGAGAGACGGCGGACCAAACGTGCCAGATGATTGGCATCCTTGTATGCAGAGATGATATATGCAAGCATGGCATTCAGATATTATAACTCTAAACTCTAAACATTCTGCAAGGATTTAATATCTTCCGAGTTTGCGTGCCAAGTCCTGTTTGATACGTGTCATCTGCATTTGCTGCTGCATCAGAGACATAAGTTTCTCGGGATTAGATTTCACCTCATCGTTTGAAAGTTGCTCCATTATACGCTTTATAGCAATAGTAACAATAAGGTTTTTGTAGTCAAGCATAAGTCGTGAAACCTGTTCGGCATACACAGCATCGTTATCAGAAGCGAACGATGCGGAAAGCGTATATTGATTACTCAACAGGGATGAAGCCTCTTTGCTGAAATCTTCACGCGAGCTACTAAGGAAAAAAGCCGATGAGGATGTGTCGGGCGGAGCTTGCATGATATCAGCCAACATGTCACGATAAATTTTTGTATGGAACATGAGGCCATCGGCCGACAGCTCTTTTGCAACATATTGTACAACAGTTGTTTCTGAGTTATCACTATCTGGCTGCAGAACTGTAATCTTTCGGTTTCCTCCCAAAACTATGTGTTGCATTATAAGACGCTCGAGTGATTGCAAGTTTCTCTCGTCTTTAGAGCGCAGCAATTCATCGTATTCCTTAACATTGTTAACCTGTTCTGCATTATTAGTTTGGGCTGCATTGTTGACCCTGCCCGCATTGTCAGCATTCTCCTCACTATTGGCAGCGTGTGCGTCATCATCTGCATCGACCGAACCGACATTCTGCTGCACACGTGCTCTGCCTTCTGCGATTTCCTTGTCACGCAATCGCCTTTTTTCATTTACCAGACGTGTACGCCGAACTTGATTAAGCAGCATTTTCTCCTCGACTTTAAGAATCTCGCAGCAACGGTGGATGTAAATGGAGCGTTCTATTTCTTCTGGTACGACGGCTATCGATTCAACGATACTTCGAATCAAGTCAGACATACGATCCGGATCATTTGCGGCATCGATTTTCAAGAGGTTGGTCTTGAATGTTATGAAATCTACCTGGTGTGATTCAACATATTCACGGAATTCAGCGGCACTGTGTTTACGGGCAAACGAATCGGGGTCATCATTATCAGGAAGTAGCAGAATCTTTATGCGCATACCATGTGCTAAAAGCATATCTGTTCCCCGCAAGGCTGCTTTCTGTCCGGCAGCATCGCCATCGTAGAGTAATGTGATATTGTTAGTAAAGCGGTGAAGCATACTTATCTGGTCTTCGCTAAGGGCTGTTCCTGAGTTTGCCACCACATTTTCTATTCCACATTGATGCATGGATATTACATCGGTATATCCTTCTACCATGAATACATTATGCTCTCTGGATATAGCTTTCTTTGCCTGATACAGCCCATATAGTTCTTTAGCTTTATGGTATATCTCAGATTCTGCCGAGTTGATATATTTTTGGTTTACACCTTTAGTACGTGCATCGAGTACACGCCCTCCAAAGCCCACGATTTTACCACTTATTCCAAACCAAGGGAATATGACGCGACCATGGTATTTATCATAAAGAGTTCCATTGTCACGACGTACCGACAATCCTGTCTTCACGAGATATTCTTCTTTATATCCCTCCTTCAGTGCTGCCTGCGACATTGCATCATATTCGGAAGGCGAGAAACCGATACGGAATCGAGTAATGATATCGTCGCGGAAACCTCGGCTGCGACAGTAGGCAAGTCCGATAGCTTGACCTTCATTCGTGTTAAGTAACGTGTCATGAAAGTACTTGCTTGCCCATTCATTAACTACAAACATGCTTTCGCGCTCGTTTTGTGTACGGCGCTCTTCTTCGGTCATTTCACGCTCCTCAACTTCTATCCCATACCTCTTTGCCAAGAACTTAAGGGCATCGTAGTATCCCAACTGCTCCTGTTTCATGATGAAGTGCACGACATCTCCACCTTCTCCGCAAGCAAAACATTTACAAATACCACGCGCCGGTGAGACAGAAAAAGAAGGTGTAGTGTCGTCATGAAACGGACACAAGCCCCGAAAACTGGAGCCTGCACGCCGTAGTGTGACATATTCCGACACTACATCAACTATGTTTGCAGCGCTACGTATGCGCTCAATTGTAGATGGAGTTAGCATTATGTTTCTTATGTCTTCCTGGCATATTCCGTTTCTTCGAGACCTGCGCTTAATGGTTTAAAAGCCTATTGTATTTATAAACTCCTGCCGCATCGTAGGGTCTGTAAATCTGCCTGTATAGTCTGACGTTACAGTTACAGCTCCTTGTTTTTCTATGCCTCTCATCTGCATACAAAGGTGTTGAGCCTCGACTATCACAATAACACCAAGAGGTTGTAATGCGTCCTGTATGCATTCGCATATTTCCCGGGTAAATCGTTCCTGCACCTGGAGCCGGTGCGAAAGGATATCCACCACTCGTGGTATCTTGCTCAATCCCACAATACTGCCATTGGGAATATAAGCAATATGCACTTTCCCGAAAAACGGAAGGATATGGTGTTCACACAATGAATAGAACTCTATGTTCTTTACTATAACCGGTTGAGAATACCGTTCGGAAAATTTTGCAGAATTGAGCACGGCTATTGGGTCGACATCATACCCTCCGACCAGCTGGAGCAAACTTTTTGCTACCCGCTCAGGTGTACGTTGTAATCCCTCTCTATCTTTATCTTCACCAATAATGTCGAGCATCTGCTCCACATTGGCTTTCATAGCCTCTATCTCGGCTCTTTTGCCTTCTAATGTAGTGATGTACATCTCTATTTCCTCTGCTGCTCTTTTTTTAATTGTTCGGCAGTGACATATATCTCACTCTTTACAACCATTGCCTCTGCAATACCCCTGGCTTTAATTTTGTGCATATAGGCTGATGCGTCGTCATAGGTAATAAAGTCGCCTACACGACATCTCCAATGTGGAGACTCGAAGGTCGTGTATGCTCGCAATTCAGGGAACATACCCGTGACACGTGTACCGACCTTCTGTGCTTGCGTCTGATTGGTACGCTGATTTCCGCCGAAATATACTTGCACACGATAGCCACGCACTTTTTGGTGCATTCCTGAAGCCTTGCCTCTCAGTTCGTCGGCATCTTGTTTCACCTTAGTCTCAGTTGTTATGGCCGACACTCTCGATGTCGTTGCCACACTGCTCGGAACGGCGATGTCTCCGTTAAGTATGTCGGTGAGCAAAGGGTCCTGGTCGATAGTAATAATACCTTGTCCTTCAACCTCGGCCTGCAGTTGTTCGGTGAACTTCTCTTGTGCCGTCATGACAGTCGAGAAGGCTGTCATGACACACAGGATTGTTATTCTTGTCAGTTTCATTGTTGTGAGTTTGTAAGTCTGTGAGTTTGTGATTTTTTATATCGAAGAACTTACGAACCTAAAAAATTTTACTTCCAAGCATCGATGATGCCCCTAAAGTCAGGAGCTTTAAGCGACGCACCTCCTATAAGTCCGCCGTCAATGTCGGGTTTTGCAAAGAGTTCAGGCGCATTCGATGCTTTGCATGAACCACCGTAGAGTATTGAAGTATTGTCGGCTACAGCCTGACCATATTTTTCAGCAATGATGCCACGGATGTAAGCATGTATTTCTTCTGCTTGGCTGCTGGTAGCTGTCAGTCCTGTACCGATGGCCCAAATTGGTTCGTAGGCAATGACAATGTTCGCAAATTGCTCGGCTGTGAGGTGGAACACACTTCCCTCGAGTTCTGATTTCACCACAGCATTCTGTTCGTTGGCTTCGCGTTGTGCCAAGCTCTCTCCTATGCAGAATATCACCTTGAGACCGTTCGCAAGAGCGAGGTTTACTTTTTCTTTCAGAATCTCTGGTGTTTCGTGGTAGTATTCACGACGTTCGGAGTGACCAAGTATCACATATTCTGCACCTGTTGACCTCACCATTTCAGCACTTACTTCGCCCGTGTAGGCTCCTGACGCTTTGTCGGCACAGTTTTCAGCTCCAAGTCCTATTACATTGTGATCGATGATGCCCGACACTGTGGCTAAGTGGATAAATGGAGTGCAGATTACTACATCACATTTTGGTTTCTCTGCTTTCAGTACTTCGTTAAGTTCAGTTGCGAGTGCAACGCCTTCTTGCAGGTTTTTATTCATTTTCCAGTTTCCTGCTACGATTTTTTTTCTCATGTTTCGTTTTGTTTATTAATAACATTTATTATTTCATCTACATAGGGGAAATTCCAGTTACTCCATTTCATTACTATCACGCCATCGTGCAGCAGTATGAGTCCGGGGTTTGCTCGTACCATGGTCTTGAGTGTCCGCTCATCAGCAGTATAGAACTGGTATTCCGCTCCCGTATAGTCAGTCCACTTGACTCTTGTTTCAGTGTCGGCTGCTGTCAACGCCACAAAACTGAGGTCTTCGGTCTGTAGGGCCAGGTCGTACAGGTCGTTTATTCTGTTCATAATGCTTTGGTCGGCAGCATGAAGCACTGGTGCTGTGAGCAACATGGTATATCCGTTGTCTGATAATATGTCGGTTGTGATATCGTCACCTTCGATATCGTTTATATAGAAGTCGTTTATTATGTTTTTGTCGGCTCTGGCAATTTCCTTACGGCGTGTCTCAACGTATGTCCAAGTAGAGTCGGGGTCATCGTCATCGATACTGAGTTCCAAAGTCTCACCATTGCGTTCATATACGATAGTTACCTCAAACTGCGGTCGTTGTTCGGCAGGCACTTCCACCATTCGACGAAGGTCGGTGCCGACGCTATATGGTCGGAAATCTATTACTGGCTGCGTGTATATACAATAAATTGAGTATGCCAGTACTGCGAGCATTGCTATTGTCGAGACTATCCAATATATGTGTCGGTTTATCAGTTGAGGTTGAAGCTTATACCATCGAGCCACAATCAGTGCACACGCGAGCAGCAATATGTTTTTTTCCAGAGTCTGAGTATTGCTGAGTATTATTGCATCGCCAAAGCATCCGCAGTCGCTCACTGGTTTGAATATCGCTATATATACAGTGAACAATGTCATGACGGCCATAAACGCCACCGTAAGTCTTGACACGATACGACGTCGCATTCCGAAGAGCAAATACACACCAAGTCCGAATTCCACTATTACCATTGCAAACGTCATACTCAGAACTGTCAGGTATGGCACGTCTGTGATGCCCCATGCCAGAAAGTAGTCTTCGAGTTTGTACACCGTGCCTGATGGGTCGTTAGCTTTGATGAATCCTGAGAACAGGAATGTAGCTGCCAGCAACATTCGGCTCACATTCGTCAAGATGTTTGTTATGGTGTACCTTGCATTGCCTTTCATTGGCCTTCCTCGAGTTTTATCAGTCCGAACACAGAATAGTTGATCATGTCGAGATAATTGGCGTCTATACCTTCTGACACAAGTGTTTTGCCATCATGTCCCTCTATCTCTTTCGTGCGGTTGATTTTCTGTAGGATAATGTCGGTATATGAGCTTACTCGCATTGCACGCCACGCCTCGTCGTAATCGTGGTTTTTCTTTATCATGAGGTCGAGTGCCTGTTGTGCATAGCAGTCGTATTGGCTCATGGCTTCATTGGCTGTCATATCCACGGTATCGGAATATCCGTTGGATAGTTGTATGAGGCCTATGATTCCGTAGTTTACTATAGCCTGAAATTCGGGATAGATGCCTTCGTCCACCATCGACACGCCTTTTACCTCAAGGCTACGTATGCGTTTCGCCTTGATGAGTATTTGGTCGGTTACTGATTCCGGACGCAGTATGCGCCATGAGGCTCCGTAGTCGTATAATTTCGAAGCGAACACCTGCCGGCATTTTGTCATCTCATGTTTGAATTGTTCTGAAGTTTCAGCCATTTCTATGATCGTTTCATTATGTTTGAAATAAGTTGGAAAGGAAGTCCAACTCAAACCGGCCATTAGGCCGCTACGCCCTGACATGCATCCTTTTTTGCATCTGTCTAACCGCTTTTCAGTTACAACGGGGCGTTTTCGTTAAGCCAAATGACCGATTTTGGTTAAGGGACTGTACTCTGTTGCCTCCTGCATATATCCAGCAGGCATTGTCCTCTTAACGTCCTTTCCGTTTTTCACCGGTTTCTGTCAACCTCTCCTCTTGTCCATCATACTGTTTTTCTGCCACAGGAGCGTGTTCACGAGCATTTAAGCACCATTCCACGCACTATTAGGCTTTTTTGGTTCAATCCGTTGAGCCGGCATAATTGGTCGAGTGTCAATCCGTGGTTTCTAGCTATGCGGAATAAGGTGTCACCGTCTTTCACCACATATGTCACTTCACGTTTCTGTGCTGTCGGTTGTGGTGTGTCGGGATTTGTCTCTTGTTCTCCGTTACTTGCGGTTGCCTGTGTCTGAGGCCGTTCGGCCATTGTCACTGTCTCGGGTTCTTGGTTTTGCACTTGTAATGTGCTTGCCACTGCTGTTTGTTTCGAGTTTTGTATTGTCCCGTTCTTCACCACGTAGAAGTCGCCCGTCACGTCTTGTGTTTCAAAGTCGAACATCAGTTCCGGATTTATTGCTTGTCCCAAGAGGCGTGTTTCAAAATGCAGGTGTGTACCTGTCGCATGTCCTGTAGCACCACCCAATCCTATTGGCTGTCCGGCACGTACGATCTGGTCTTCGGCCACCAGTTGTTTGCTCAAATGCCCGTACAGAGTCTCCAGCCCGTTTGGATGCCGAATCACGATGTAATAGCCCCATCCGCCTGCATTGTATTTTGATATGCGTACCTTGCCGTCGAATGCCGCATATATGGTGTCGCCCATATATACTTTGATGTCCAGACCTTTGTGTTGCTTTCCCCATCGTGCTCCGTATTTGGATGTCACCTTGCGACTTGGGGTTGGCATAGCAAACCCTCGGAGGTCAACCTTGAAATTTGCAGGCAGGGTGCCTGGTGCCACGAGTGCCGATGCATGATCCCATGTGGCGTATATGTCGCCGGCAGGGTTGCTTAGGTCTATTACGGCCTTTGTATTGTTTATTTTCACTGCCTTAAGGTCGGTGAGCTTGCGGTCTGACGGTGCACGGTTTGCAAGCAAATCCTGGGCTGTCGCACTGAGGCTCATTATTGAAACTGCAATGCAGGTGATTGTTTGTTTTAAGTTAGGCATAATTGGGTTGGATTTCATCATTCCCTTTCTCGCCAAGGCGAAATGCAAGCACTTTGCTCTGCTGGCTTAACGAAAATGTTGGTATGTTTTATACTTCGGATTAGTCTCGTTTATGGTTTACCTGTCAATACTCATCGTTTGCATACAGGAATTGGAATGTGGATTGTTTGTAGTCGAATATTTCATCGGCTTTGAAGAATCGTGCCAATTCGGCCACTGCATTCTCCGGTGTGTCTGATGTATGAATGATGTTTTCCTGGAAACTCATGCCATAGTCACCTCTGATAGTGCCGGGCGCAGCCTTACGGCCATTGGTGCTGCCGGTCATCGCGCGTACGGTTTCTACGGCATCCACACCTTCGTAGCAACAGCACACCACGGGGGCGGCCATCATCGAGTCTTTTATACGCTGGAAGAATGGCTTGTTGGCAAGGTGGGCATAATGTTTATTGAGCAGCTCATCGGTCAGTTGCATCATCTTCATGCCACATAGTCGCAGTCCTTTCTTTTCAAATCGTGCGGTCACTTCGCCTACAATAGCTCTTTGCACCGCACTTGGCTTGAGTATTACCAGGGTTTTCTCCATCTTATAGTCGGTCGTCTGTTGTGGGGTTGGAATTATCCACGTTCATTGTGGACATTCACTATTCGCTGCAAAGTTAGTCATTATTTTTCATTTGGCCAAACATATTGTATGCTTTTTAGTATTATTTCACATTTTTGAAGAGTCAGTACTGAAAAAGCTTTGTTGTCGCGGCATCGGAATACGGACAATTCATTCAGGACGACTCAACCCTGAAGGCTGTGCAGTGTCTTCAGGGTTGAGTAGAGCTGCGGAACAGACATTATATTGCACGTGTCACATCGTGGAGCCAGGCACGGTGTTCGTCGTCGAGATGAGGTGCAAGACGTTCATACACGGTGTGTTGATAACGGTTGAACCAGTTGCGTTCCTCGTCGGTGAGCATATCGGCTATGATAGGGCTGGTGATGACCGGGCATACCGTGAGGTGTTCGAAAGTATAGTATGGTCCGAAAGTGGTTCCCTCGGCCACCGGACCGTCGTATGGTTGTGCTGTCGGTTCTACAGCCTTTCCGTCTGGACCGGCAAAGTTGGCATTGACCACGAGCATAGTATCTTCATGACGTACACCGTGACTGCCTTCAATATATATCCCGGGTTCTACTGTTATAATCATTCCCGGCAGGAGCGGTGTTGGCCGCCACTGCATACGGAACTGGTGAAGGTCAATGTTTTCGTGTACCGACATGAATTGTCCTACTCCATGTCCGGTTCCATGCAGGTAATTGATGCCGTATCGCCACATGTCCATACGGGCCAACGTATCGAGCTGAGTGCCGTTGGTGCCGCGCGGGAAGACGGCTCGTCCAAGGTTTATCCACCCTTTCAACACGAGCGTGTAGTCTCGGCGCATTTGGTGGGTCAGAGGTCCGAGCGGCAGTGTACGTGTTATGTCGGTAGTGCCATCCAGATACTGGCCGCCCGAATCGATGAGCAACAGTCCCTCCGGTTTCACCGGTATATCGGTTTCTGGTGTCGGATCGTAATGTACTATAGCCCCGTGGTGTGCATAGCCCATGATGCTCTCGAAGCTGATGCCCATACAGAGTGGTTGCTCGCGGCGGAATCCTTCGAGTTTAGCTGCAAGCGACAGTTCGGTCTGCCCACCCTTCGGCACATTCTCCAGTGTCCACTTCATCCATTTCACCATTGCTATGCCGTCTTTCTCCATGGCGCGGCGGTAGCCTGCAATCTCTGTAGGGTTCTTAAACATAAGCATGTGTGGTATGGGCGAATCCTTCTCTATCACTTGCGGTATGGACTGATATGTGGCATAGTTGGTTTTGTTTGGTTGAATCTCGACGGTGAGTGTCAGGGCGGCAAGGTCGTCGGCAATGCATTCGTATGGTCTTATGCCTACGCCTTCGTCACGCAGGTAAGACTCTACTTCGGCTGTCAGTTTTTCCTTATTGACGTAAAGGGTTGCCGTGTCGGGGGTAATGATTAGGTAGCTGACGAAAAACGGTGTGTAGAGTATGTCATCGGCACGCAGGTTGAGTGTCCATGCTATGTCTTCCAGGAATGTTGTGAGCAGTGCATGGGAGCCTATCTGTCGGCGTATGCGGGCCAACTTGCTTTGGGTGCTTTCGCCTGCGAATTCAAGCCGTTGGATAAACAATTTGCTGTCGGGTACGGCTGGACGGTCTGTCCATAATTCTGAATATGGGTCGGTGTCGGCACGCAGTGTCAGACCATATTCAGCCAATTCCCGTTCCATGGCGTTTACCTCTTCCACCGTGTTCACCCATCCATCGATACCGACCACCGACCCTTTGGCCAGCACACTGCCCAGCCACTGGCATACCGAAGGTGTACCCTCCATCTTTTCTTTCATGAGGCAATAGCCCGAGCCTTCGAGTTGTTCGGTAGCCTGTATGAAATATCGCGAGTCTGTCCACAGTGCTGCTTGTGTATGGGTTACCACGCTGGTGCCGGCACTGCCGGTAAAGCCAGAAATCCAACGTCTCGACTTCCATCGTTCTGGAATATATTCGCCACAATGGGGGTCGGTACTTGGTGTTATAAACGCATCGATGCCCTCGCGTTGCATGAACGCGCGCAATCTTTTCAGTCGGTCGGTCACTATGTTCATTCTTTCTGATTGTTTAGTTCTATAAACTACAAATTTACAAAACCCGTGTGCTGCAACACTATGTCATATCACGTTTTTCCCTCGGCAACGTCAGGCTGCCAAAGGATCATGTCACCACAGGACGCTCACTTGTCTTAGTGTTGCATTGAAAACAAGCAGAATCCGGCTATGACAAGGCAAAGGTACAAATTAAATCTGAGAATACCAACCCTTTTCTATGTTTTTTTCATTCTTTTCGCTTTGCCGCCCCGATGAGGCCCCAGCCCGGGCTTTATCATGGTGATTCCGTCTCAATCGTCACTCATTAGCCGCCCATACCCTCAACCTGTCACATATATCCATTCAGGTCATACCGCCCTGTCATGCTGCCGGCATGATTTGTCAACTGCGGTTTTCGTTTGCAGGTGCGTATGGGTGGCGTTTTGACTAAATTTGGATGAAACATGAAATAAATTGAGAAACATGACTCGCGAATCACAAAATATTTTTACCTTTGCAGACAGAACAACTTACAACCTATAACAATAAAAACATTAAGCTATGGCATTTTTAACAGACGAGAAGCTCGTTATCGTAGGAGCCGGTGGTATGATTGGCTCAAACATGGTTCAGTCGGCCCTGATGATGAACCTCACTTCAAACATTTGTCTTTATGATGTATTTCCACCAGAGGTAGGTCCGGTAGGAGTTGCCGAGGAGATGCGGCAGTCGGGGTTTGTTGATGCGTGCATCACAGCCACAGCCGACCCTTGCGAGGCATTCACCGGTGCAAAATACATTATTTCGTCGGGGGGTGCTCCACGCAAGGAGGGAATGACCCGCGAAGACCTGCTGGCAGGTAATTGCAAGATAGCCGAAGGTTTGGGCAAGGATATCCAGAAGTATTGCCCTGACGTGAAGCACGTGGTAATCATCTTTAATCCGGCCGACCTCACCGGCCTTGTAACCCTGCTCTACTCGGGACTGAAACCAAGTCAGGTGACAACCCTTGCTGCTCTCGACTCCACACGTCTGCAGAGTGCACTTGCCAAGAAGTTCGGCGTGATGCAGAACAAGGTGACGGGTGCTCACACTTTTGGCGGACACGGCGAGCAGATGGCGGTGTTTGGCAGTGCTGTGAAGATAGACGGCAAGCCGCTCTACGACATTGTAGGCACACCTGAATTCCCTGCCGAAGAGTGGGAACAGATGAAGAAAGACGTGACACAGGGCGGTGCTGCCATCATTAAGTTGCGTGGACGCTCTTCGTTCCAAAGCCCATCGTTGCTGTCGGTACAGATGATTGCATCGGTAATGGGAGGCGAGCCATTCCGCTATCCGGCCGGCACATACGTATCGAACGGCAAATACGACCACATCATGATGGCTATGGACACCACACTCGACAAGAACGGGTGCACATACAGAGTGCCTCAGGGCACTCCTGAGGAAAATGCCAAACTCGATGCATCATACGAGCACTTGTGCAAGATGCGCGACGAGTTGGTGACCCTCAACATAGTACCACCTATCACCGAGTGGAACAAGATTAACCCTAACCTCTGAACCGGCTGACGGATATCAAGAGACCGATGCGAGGATGTGTCAAATTGAAGGCACATCCTCTTTTTGTAACCAGACCTGCACATGCGACTGCGCACTCTCGGCGTTGCGAGTGCGCACTCACGGGGGCGCAAGTGCGCACTCACGGGATTGCGAGCGCGTGCTTGCAGAGGGCGGATGGCAAAAACAAAGCAGGTCGTTACACAAACAAGCAGTTAAATTAATTATAAAATAGGTGTGATTAGTTGCAGAAACGAGTTAATAACACCAATTTGTTTTGCCATTACAAATAATTATCGTAAATTTGCACGCTAAATATAAAAACTAAAAAACTGAAATGATAGCAACTAATTATGTAAAAGAATTGCAATGGCGTGGCATGATACACCAAATGATGCCTGGCACAGAAGAATTACTGGAAAAAGAACAAGTAACAGCATATCTGGGTATCGACCCGACGGCCGACTCCCTCCACATAGGCCACCTGTGCGGCGTAATGATGCTCCGCCACTTCCAACGTTGCGGCCACAAGCCCCTGGCTCTCATCGGCGGTGCCACCGGCATGATTGGCGACCCGTCGGGCAAAAGCCAGGAACGCAACCTGCTTGACGAAGCCACACTGCGACACAACGTGGAGTGTATCAAGGCTCAGCTGAGCAAATTCCTCGACTTCGACAGCGATGCACCCAACCGGGCCGAGCTGGTGAACAACTACGACTGGATGAAAGACTTCACCTTCCTCGATTTCGCACGCGACGTAGGCAAACACATCACCGTGAACTACATGATGGCCAAGGAAAGTGTACAGAAACGCCTCAACGGCGAAGCCCGCGACGGACTGTCGTTCACCGAATTTACATACCAGCTGCTGCAAGGATACGACTTCCTCTACCTCAACGAACATAAAAACTGCAAGCTGCAACTGGGAGGTGCCGACCAGTGGGGCAACATAACCACCGGCTCCGAACTCATCAGACGTACCAACGGCAACGAATGCTATGCTCTCACATGCCCGCTCGTGACCAAAGCCGACGGCACAAAATTCGGAAAGACAGAGAAAGGCAACATCTGGCTCAACCCCGACTACACATCACCCTACGAGTTCTACCAATTCTGGATGAACACAAGCGACGAAGATGCCAAACGATACATCAAGATATTCACATCGCTCGAAAAAGACGAAATCGAAACCCTCATCAGCGAGCAAGATGCCGACCCCGGCCTACGCCCACTGCAACGCCGCCTGGCCAAAGAACTCACCATCATGGTACACTCCGAGGCCGACTACAACATGGCCGTGGAGGCATCAAACATACTGTTTGGCAAATCAACCAAAGACGCACTCATGCGACTCGACGAAAAGACACTGCTGGCAGTATTCGACGGTGTGCCACACCACAACATGCCACTCACCGAGCTGGAAGCCGGAATCAAGGCAGTGGACCTGTGCACCGAAAAAACCAACATATTCCCGTCAAAGGGCGAAATGCGAAAGATGACACAAGGCGGAGGCGTGAGCATAAACAAAGACAAACTCACACAATTCGACCAGACACTCAACACCTCCGACCTCATCGCCGGCAAATACATGCTCGTACAGAAAGGAAAGAAAAACTACTACCTGATAATCTGGCAGTAAACCACCCGCAACCCACACCACCGCAACAAACAATCCGACAAGAAATTATGAGTACAACAAATACAAAAATAACAAAGAAGACCCAAGCAGAAAAACAAAACGACCTGCTGCAATACCGCGACCTGCTATTCAAATGCCTCTCTAAATGGTATTGGTTTGCACTGTCGGCAATACTCTGCCTGGCACTTGCAACACTCTACATACTGCGCCAGGCACCAGTCTTCACACGCTCGATGGAAATACAAATCAAGTCGGAGACACAAGGCAAATCAATGCCAGGCGGAGTGCAAGGCTTCAGCGACCTGGGCATCTTCCGTTCGTCAACCAACGTCAACAACGAACAGCGAGCCTTCCAGTCGCCCGACAACATGAACGAAATCGTTCGATTGCTGCACCTCGACATGAACTACAGCATCGACGGCACGTTCCACAGCCAGACACTATACGGACACAACCTGCCAGCACAAGTAACCATAGGCGGACTCGACGACGACGCCACGGTGAGCTTCGACATGAAACTCCACGGCAGCAAAGTGAAACTCAGCAACTTCGTGTTCGACAAAGAAAAACTGCAGGGAGAAGTTCAGGGACCACTCAACGACTCCATACACACACCGGTGGGCAATATCATTGTAGAACCGACCGACACATACCACGGCGACATAAAATATCCGGAAATACACGTAGTGAGAGTAAGCTACCGAGTTGCATCAGAATTCTACCTCAGGCGGCTAGGCGTTGACCTTGTAGATAAATTGGCCGACGTAATCCTCATCTCAATATCCGACGTATCGACACAACGCGCCGAAGACATACTCAACACACTCATCGTAGTATATAATGACAAATGGGTGCAAGACAAAAACAAAGTCACAGAAAGCACATCAGAGTTCATACAAGAACGCCTGCGACTCATAACCGAAGACCTCGGACAAGTAGATCAAGACATATCCGACTACAAGAGTGCCAACCTCATCCCCGACCTCTCGGCAACAGCACAGATAGCACTCAACCAAACCAACGAAATCGACAAGCAGACACTGGAACTGAACAACCAACTCTACATGGCACGCTATATACGCGACTTTGTAAACAAAGCCACGACAGCACAACTCATACCAGCCAACAGCGGAATAGGCAGCACTGCCATCGAATCACAAATCACCAACTACAACAAGATGGTGATGGAACGCAACCAAATAACAGAAGGAGCAACCGAACAACACTACGCAGCAGCACGACTGGAACAAGACCTGGGACAACTGCGCGAGTCGATAATCAACTCGCTCGACAACCAAATACTGGCACTGCAGACACAAGTGAACAACCTGGCCAAACGCGAAAGCAAGGCAACCAACCGACTGGCAGCAAGCCCCGAACAAGAAAAAGACCTGCTCACCGTAACACGACAACAGAAGGTGAAAGAGTCGCTATACCTCTTCCTGCTGCAGAAACTGGAGGAAAACGAAATATCACAAGCATTCACGGCATACAACACACGAGTCATCAAAAAACCCACAGGAAGCATACTGCCATCATCACCGCGTAAAGGCAGAATATGGATCATCGCACTCATAATCGGACTGGCAATACCACTCATCATCATCTACCTCAAAGAAACCCTCAACACAAAGATAAGCGGACGACAAGACCTCGAAAACCTCAACGTACCATTCCTCGGCGAAATACCACAGGCAGGAACACCTGTAAAGAAATCAATACTGCCTTGGAAAAAACAAAAAGAAGAAAAACAAGCCATCGTAATCGTGAAACAAGGCGAACGCGACGTAGTGAACGAAGCATTCCGTGTGGTAAGAACCAACCTCGAGTTTATGACAAAGGAAACCCAAACCAACGTAATCACACTCACATCCTACAACGTAAACTCAGGAAAGACATTCATAGCCATGAACCTCTCGATAGCACTCTCGCTGAAAGACAAGAAAGTGCTGGCCATCGACGGCGACCTGCGCAAAGCATCACTCTCGGCATACATCAACACCCCAAAACACGGCATATCAAACTACCTGAACGGACAGATAACCAACATCGACGAGGTGATTGTACAACATCCCGACTACGAAAACCTCAGCATACTGCCAGTAGGAACCATGCCGCCAAACCCTACCGAACTCATATCCGAGCCACGATTTGCACAACTCATCACACAACTCCGCACCAAATACGACATCATCATGATAGACTGTCCGCCAATCGAAATACTGGCCGACACACAAATCATCGAACAGACAGCCGACAGCACCATCTTCATCGTACGAGCCGGACTCATGGACCGTGCACTACTGCCCGACCTCGAACAAATCTATCAAGAAGGCAAACTCAAGAACCTCTCCGTCATACTCAACGGAACCACAAGCGAAGGCGGACGATACGGCTCAAGATACGGATACGGCTCAAGATACGGATACGGCTCTAAATATGGATACCAATACGGTGAGGCTGAACAAAGTAAGAAAAAGAAGAAACTATTCTCATTATAACAAACAAAACAAAAAACGTGCTGTTCTTCCATAAAAAAAAGACATACCAGTCGTCGGGCTACTTCAAAGGATACACCGACTACCATTGCCACATCCTGCCAGGAGTTGACGACGGAGTGAAAACCATGCCCCAGTCGCTCGAAATACTGGCCGAATACGAACAAATAGGAGTGAGCGACGTGTGGTGCACACCACACGTCATGGAAGACATACCCAACACCACCGCCGGCCTGCAACAACGCTTCGACGAACTGAAAACAGCATACAAAGGCAACATCCGCCTACACCTTGCGGCAGAATACATGATGGACGGCCTGTTTGAAGAACGACTCGAAGCCGGAGACCTGCTCACACTGGGCGACGAAGGAGATCAAATACTGGTAGAAACATCATACTTCAACAAGCCCATACACATGGAGCAGACACTGCACGACATCATGTCGAAAGGCCTCTTCCCCGTACTTGCACACCCCGAACGTTACATATACATAGCCGACATGAAAACCTATCGCGAGCTGAAACAAATGGGAGTACGGCTACAGATGAACCTCGGCTCCATTGCCGAAGTATATGGCAAGACCGCAAAACGCAAAGCACTGATGCTGACAAAAGAAAAGGCCTACAACTACACCGGCACCGACCTGCACAACATCCAGCTGCTACACACAATCCTCAACACGAAAATACCAAACTAAATAGCATCAATAAGCATTATGTCAAAGAAAGCACTACTCATGATTCTCGACGGATGGGGAATCGGAAACAAATCGAAGGGCGACGTCATCTATCAGACACCCACGCCCTACATGGACTACCTCAACGCAACCTACCCACACTCACAACTCCTGGCGTCGGGCGAAAATGTAGGACTGCCCGACGGACAGATGGGAAACTCCGAAGTAGGACACCTCAACATTGGTGCCGGACGCATCGTATATCAAGACCTCGTAAAAATAAACCGCGCCTGCAAAGACGGGTCGATACTGAAGAACCCCGAAATCGTCAACGCATATACATACGCCAAACAAAACGGGAAGAGCGTACACCTCATGGGACTGACCTCAAACGGAGGCGTACACAGCTCGCTCGACCACGTGTTCAAACTATGTGAAATAAGCAAGGAATACGGCATCCCACACACATACATACACTGCTTCATGGACGGCCGCGATACCGACCCCCACAGCGGAAAGGGATTCATTGCCCAACTCACCGACAAATGCAATGAGACAGGCTGTACCATAGCAAGCATCATAGGCCGATTCTATGCCATGGACCGCGACAAACGCTGGGAACGCATCAAGACAGCATACGACCTGCTCATCAGTGGCGAAGGCAAGCAAGCCACCGATATGGTCGAAGCAATGCAGGAAAGCTACGACAACGGTGTCACCGATGAGTTCATACTTCCAATCAACAATTCGACCGTCGATGGAACAATAAAAGAAGGCGATGTAGTGATATTCTACAACTACCGCAACGACCGCGCAAAAGAACTTACCATAGTACTCACACAGCATGACATGCCAGAGCAGGGAATGCACACCATACCTGCACTGCAATACTATTGCATGACACCTTACGACGCATCATTCACCGGTATATACATACTCTTCCCTAAAGAAAACGTAGAGAACACACTTGGGGAATACATTGCCTCGAAAGGCCTGAAACAGCTGCACACGGCCGAGACAGAGAAATATGCACACGTCACATTCTTCTTCAACGGAGGCCGCGAAGCACCATACGACGGCGAAGAGCGCATACTCGTAGCATCGCCAAAAGTGGCGACTTACGACCTGAAACCCGAGATGAGTGCATTCGAAGTGAAAGACCAGCTGGTGAAAGCCTTGAAGCAAGACAAATACGACTTTGTTGTCGTAAACTTCGCAAACGGAGATATGGTGGGTCACACCGGCATCTACGAGGCTGTGGAAAAAGCTGTCGTCGCAGTAGATAAATGTGTGAATGAAGTTGTAGAGACGGCAAAAAGTGTGGGTTACGAGGTAATCATCATTGCCGACCACGGCAACGCTGACAACGAAATCAACCCTGACGGCACTCCAAACACAGCCCACTCGCTCAATCCTGTGCCATTTATCTATGTCACAGAAAACAGGAAGGCGACAGTCGGGAACGGTGTGTTGGCCGATGTAGCGCCTTCAATCCTACACATCATGGGCCTCGCACAACCTGCAGAGATGACAGGTAAGTGCCTCATCACAGATTAAACCCAAATCGGTCATTAGACTGTTTCGCGCTTTGAAAACTTTCTTTTTGGCATC
>CALGGJ010000132.1 GCA_937915745.1 uncultured Prevotellaceae bacterium
GCTCACTCGGGACTTGCACCCGTTAGACAATGCTCATGCCGAGCATACCAAAAAAAGAACACACCGGATGGTCCATAGTGTGTTCTTTTTTATGTGATAAACCCGAAAAGTACCACCAGGAAACAACTGATGTTTCAACTTTACAAATAATTGAAACACCTGCGCAAGTATATACTATTATAAAGCACTAAATTTGCAATCGAAAATAGCCGCGATATAAAACTGTCGCAGCGTCCAACCCCAAAAAGCAACAAACAAAACCTATAACCAACAACAATTTTACAAGTTAAAATCATTACACTTATGAAAAAATTCATTACACTGACACTTGCCATGATGTCATTTATGGCAATCAATGCCCAGACCACAGTCGATACATCGACATGGAAGGCAGGCGATGACGTTTCCGACGCAGTCGGATTCGGCAACCGCAGTTTCGAAAGTTCACCATGCGACTACTGGCAGTACACCAGCAATGGCGGAAACATTACCGACACAGGCGGACTCTTCGAAATATACAACGGAAGTGAGTGCGACCTCTGGCAATACATTTACCTGCCGGCAGGTATGTACAACCTCGAGTGCCAAGGCTATTACCGTAATGGTAATTCATGGTCGGAAGACCCTGGGACATGGAACAACGGCACATGGGTAAACCGTTCCCAGCTGTATGTAGAGGCAGGTACCTACGACATCGACTCGGAAGAGTTCGTACAGTCGGGCGTATCATTCGAAGGAGTGCTCATGCCACGTCTCTTCGACATTCAGGAATACCAACTCTACTGGGGACCTCAGTCGGGAGAAGACGGATATCCGGGATGGGACATGTCTGACGGATATTACAACAACACGACCTACGGACCTACATCCATACCAGGTTCGCTCGTATGGTTTGAAAACGAGAAATACATGCCTTACAGCGACGATGTCGAGGAATTATACTACAACACCGTCACATTCTTCGTGACCGAAGACACATGGGTTAAGGTAGGTGTACGCAAGCCGGGAGTGAAAGATGCCGACACATTCATGGTGACCAACTTCAGCATCATCTATCAAGGCGATGCAGGCGAGCAGGCACAGATTGCACTGGCACTCAAATCGCTCTATGCCGCACAAGAAAAAGCCGACGCACTGGCCGAAAGCATCCTCGATGAATATGTAGGACTCGGAACACTCTGTCAGGATGTCGTCATGACCTACGAATACGACGACAGCAACCTCGAAAGCATTGCCGAGGCAACCGAGGCATATCGCAACATGCTGGTTGATTTCAACAACGCACTGCGCGATGCACGAGCACTGTCATCACTCATCAAGGGAGCCGAGACTCTGGCCGAAACAACCGACTACAAAGGCAAGGCAGAGTTCCTCGAGGCTATCGAGGCAGCAAAGAAAGTGGCTGAAGACGGTAATGACGGAGGCGATATAACCATTACCGATTTCAGCGCATACGCCGAAGCAAAGGCCGCACTGGCCGATGCACAGGTGGCTTACATCCTCAGCCAGGAAGTGACTGGCGGATACAGCGACTACACTTATGCCATCAACCAACCATTCTTCACCGATGCAGCATATATACCTACATGGGATGAAGAGACACAGACCTACCGTTTCAGCGATGAAATCGAAAATACATGGATGACCATCCAGGAACAAGGCTACGCAGAAGCCCTGGCAGCCAACCCTGACTGGATTCCAATCTGCGACTCATTCACACTCACCAACGATGAAACAGCCGAAAACTGCTGGGTTATCCACCAAACCACATGGCATGGCGGCGGAATGGGAGGCGTAACAATGCAACACGGATACCCTGCACTCGGCGGTTGGACTGCCGAACCATCGGGCAACCCGGAGCGTATATACCAGACAATCACAGGCCTGCCTGACGGATTCTACTCTATGTCTGCTCTCATGTGTAATGCCGGCGCCGACATCTCAGACCTCATGTTTGTCTATATTGAAAATTCAGACGGCGACCGCGAAACCGCACCACTCACACAGAAGGGCAATCCTTGGTGGGGCGGAAACAGAGATCAGTGGCGTCAGACTGTATGGGAGAAACTGACCACCGGCATGGTGAAGGTGAGCGACGGACGGGTAACCATCGGTGTAAGCTCCGACTTCTTCTATGCAGCTACAGGATTCCAACTCTACTACTATGGCGAAAATCCTGACTTCTCATCAATGATTCAGCAGAAACTTGCTGCAATACAGTCAGACGCACTCAACAAACTCACATTCCCTGGCGACGTAACAAAGGTTGACGAACTGCTCTCTGCCATTACACTGCCAGTCGAAGGATTCGAGGCATACGATGCAGCAAACAAGGCCCTGAGCGAAGCCGAAGAATACATAGCAACGGCTTACAAGTATATCGACAGCTGGAACCTGCTCGACCAAGTTGTAAACGACCAGTCGGATTATGAGACTTCAGCTCCTGAATACGACATTCTCGAGAATGTATTCAACTATGTAATGATGATTGGTGCCAATGACGACGACACCTACCTCACTGCACAGAAAGCAACCGAAGACTACAACGCCCTGCGCAGCTACCTCAACTACCGCAACACTATTACCAGTGCAGCGTCATACAACGCAGAGATTCCGGCAATCATCGAGCGCCAAAACGCCACACTCATCAATGCCGAACTAATCGATGCAGAACTCGTTGCAACACTGCGGGCAGAACTCGAGGCAGCATACGACAACGCAATGACCGACAAGAATGCACAACTCTTTGCCGAGCTCGGAGCCGACAAGGCCACTGTTGACAACCCTGTTGAAATCACACAACTGCTCGTCAACCCATCGTTCGACAACGGCTCAACAGGTTGGACCGGCTCAATAACTGTTGACAACAACCTGCACAATGCTGAACGCTTCAACACCACATTCAACTTCAGCCAGACAATAGCGTCACTCCCTGCAGGATGTTACGTGGCACGCGTACAGGCATTCTACCGCGACGGAGGTGTAGGCAATACAACCAGCGGCGGATACTACAACTGGTGGACGGCAGCCGACGGCGACATCAACCTGTGGGAAAACCACAACGCAGAGTTCTATGCTAAGAGCAATCACGCCGAGCGTGTATCTTACATCACATCTATCTGCAGCGAGAAATATACCGACCGCTCAATCGAGAAGATTCTGAACCGCATAGACGACAGCAATGCAGAGCAACAGCTCGATGAAAACGGGGATCCTGTAGTTGATGAAAACGGAAACGAAGTATGGGTTAACATCGACACCCTATGGTATCGCTACAACGATGAAGAACCAAGCTGGCAATTCGACGTTTCAGTAAGTGAGGAAGTAGCCGAAGGCGACACTGTCACATACTTCTATCCAAACTCTATGACAGGTGCAGACGCACGCTTCACAAAGAACCCCGAATCCTACCAAAACGAAGTGGCAATCATGCTCCTCGACGGCGAGAGCCTCACAATAGGCCTGCGCAAGAATGTTGAAATCAGCAACGACTGGTGCCTGTTCGACAACTTCCGCCTCTTCTACCTCGGTAAAGAAGCACCTGTCGGCATCGAATACCCTCTGGGCCAGGACAACCAGACAGCGGCACACGCCATCTACAATCTGCAAGGCCAACGTGTAAACACCCTGCAACGTGGTATCAACATTGTTGACGGAAAGAAAATCTTCGTGAAGTAAGCTACAACGAAAGTGATAACATTTCGAAGAAGGAGATGCTCCCCTCAGGGATTGCATCTCCTTCTTTTCGCTCGTGAAGCCAACAGTTGCTTACTCTGTTCGTCCAGGTCAAAGAAACTATCAAGAATCCGTCCCCGCGTATTTTCAAAAGTCGGCAGATGGTATCCTTTCCTTCATACCGATACCGATGCCGTTTCCCTATCTCTATTTCGTGATAGATATCAAGAATCTCTACTTCCACCTCCCTGACTGCCGTCGGGCCAGAAAATCTCTTGTACCGTCATAGTCTCTGCACTTTATTATTGAACCCAAATCGGTCATTAGACTGTTTCGCGCTTTGAAAACTTTGGATTTCATCCG
>CALGGJ010000133.1 GCA_937915745.1 uncultured Prevotellaceae bacterium
TAAACAATTATAGTTAATCGCCTTCAAATGTGACAACGATTTTCAGAGATAGTCAGTTGTAAGAATTAAATTGTATATTTGCAGCAGAATCTAACTATTTTTTTAAAACTTTAAACCAAACAACCAACGCTTATGAGAAAAAAATTACTCCTATCCCTGTTTATGGGAATGGCATCGCTGGGCTTGATGGCTCAGATGTATGTGATTAAAGAGGACCTCACTGCCTCTAAATTGCAGAATGCCGATTTCACTGCCGACCAACCGGTGACCCAGCTGATTCGCACTTACGACTACGACATGACCGATGCCGGAGCCGGTTCGGGCGAAGAGGGTGCTGTGGCTCTGTATGGCCAGCAGCCGGTAACCGGATGGATTAGCTCCAACCCTACCGACAACATCAAGGTGTCGGAATCGGCATCGAATGCGCGCGAAGACGGTTCGAGTGTAAATCAGCGTGCCGGTGGTGTGTTCGCCCTGTTAGACGACACATCTGAAGATGAGGTGCCTGGACTCGGTGGTGCTTACTACCCGCCATATCAGATGGGCGACAATCCGGGACAAGTGCTCGGATTTGTAGCTGTGTGGGGCGCATCCATACGCTACTACCAGGAGGTGGAACTGCCTGCAGGTGCTTACATGATGATTGTGAGCTATCAGAACACAGGTGGCGGTTCCAGCCCATCGGAGAACTACATCGGTTTCAAGACCGACGACGGTACCGAATACTATTCGACCACCAGAACCTATCCGGTGACCGCGGGCAATGTTGATGAATGGCGCGAAGACACTGTCGTCTTCCAGCTGGCAGAAGCAACTGCAGGTCAGGTGAGCCTCGGCTACAAATTCAACTCAGGTTCGGGTTCGGCTCCACACTTGTTTATCGATTACGTGAAACTCTATTCGATTGACGAGAAAGTGCTGGAGCAGCATAAGATCGACGAGGCTAAGATCGACCTCCTCCAGGTTATCGACATAGGAACGGCATACGGAGTGGATACCAGCAAGGCGAAGGCTGTGTATAACGATGCCAACGCCACCCTCGACGAGGTGCTTGCCGCCATAGAAGAGCAGAAGGCAATCAACGAGACAGGAATCACCGACCTCTCGGAGTACTTCATCACCAACCCTCACTTCTCTATCGACGACACCATTCAGGGTGGTATCTGTACATACGACTATGACTGCGTGAAAAACAACATCAGTACATCCAACTACAGTATGTTGCCAGTGACAGGATGGGTGGCACAAAGTACTTCCAACGGTCGTGCCAGCGGTGTGTATGGCATCGGAACAAAGGCATTCCTCGGAGGTGCTGCATTCCTGCCGCCTACAACCATGTCCGACGGCAGCAGCGAGGGTAAGGTGCTCGGGTTCGTAACATGCTGGACTGCAACGGTACAATACCGTCAGACAGTGACGCTGCCTGCAGGACAATACACTCTGTCAATCTCTTACTACAACTCGGGAGGCACACAGGCCATCGCAAAAAACCTCATGGGATTCGTGACCGATGACGGTGAGGAATACTACTTCACCAAGACACAGTTCCCTGTAGGCTCATGGACTAAGGAGAGCATATCGTTCACCCTCGACGAAGAGACTTCGGGCTACTTCTCACTTGGTTACACATCGACCAACACAGGTTCGGGCAACATGCCGCACTTCTTTGTCGATGGATTCTTCCTCTCATACGTAGGTACCGGTTTCGACCCATCACTCTTCGCACTGCGTGCAGCCATCGCATCGGGCGAGAAACTGCTGCAAGCAACATTCAACGAATCACTGAAGGACGAACTGCAGGCCGCAGTAGATGCAGCACAGGAACTGTCGGACGACAACAGCAGCGACCAGGATGCCAACCGCGCCGCAGCTGCCGCCATCACATCGATGCTGCCTGAAGTGAATGCCAACATCGACGCATACGCACGCCTGCTGGAATTCTACGAAGTGACACTGAACGAGAGTATGGAAGAGTATAACGAGACCTTCCCTGCACTCTACGACCGTCTCGGACTTCTGTCCGACGGAATCATGGACGCACTCCAAGACTACAACTGGACTACCGAGCAGATAAACGACTCCATCGCTTCGCTCGACGGTATCATACGCGAAGTGACTAAGATAGCATGGGATGAAGCAGTGGAATCGGGCGAGAAACTCGACAACAACTTCGACATCACCAAGCTCTTCGACCAGATGGCATACACCTACAGCTCATCGGCAGTGTTGAACACCAGCATTCCTGACAAGGAATGGCAATATGGTACGGCTACAAACTTCAAGACACAGTATGGTACAGCCGAGGTATGGAATCAAAGCCCATTCACTGTCAGCCGCACACTCACCGACATGCCTGCAGGTACTTACACCATCACTACCAAGGCATTCTACCGTATATCGAGCAATGCAACCAACTATGAGTCATACATGTCGGGAGAGGATTTGCCAAATGCATACGTATTCGCAGGCGGCTCGAAGACTCCAATCGTTAACTTGGCCGAACTTGCAACCGATGCCGACAATGCAGTGACCGGTGCATCTGAAATCACAATCGACGAAGATGGCAACACCTTATATGTACCAAACTCGCAGTTAGGTGCATTCTACATCTTCAACAACGAAGCTTACGCTGAAGTAGTGACACGCTCGGTTTCCACAGTACTTGTAGAGCCAGGCGACCTCACATTCGGCATAAAGACCGAGGAAGCCCTGGAGAGCAGCTCGTGGGTAGTATGGTATTCGTTCAAGATAGCATACAACGCAATAGACGAAGAAGTGCTGAGCAATGAGCTTGCAAGCCTTATATCCGACCTCAAGACTTATGTTGAAGCCAACGAAGAAGACAACATGTCTAACCCTGTAATCAATGTTTGCAAGGCTGTGCTTGCCGATGCAGAAGCTGTGGATTACACTGACATGGGTGCGATGAGCGAATGCGAAGTGAAGGTGAGCGAAGCTCTTGCTGCTGCAAAAGCCAACGTAGCCCTCATGGCAGAAGCACAGACTGCTATCGATGAATTCTACGTAGCAGTCGAAAACGCTGTAGATGCACCGCAGTCGGCAATGACGGCAGCAGCCGAACTGATTGACAAGGCTGAAAACGTGAAGGATTTGAGCGAAGACGAAATCCGCGAACTGATTGCCGACATGAAGAACGTGGCCGCTATGCTCAACAACCCTGAGTATGAAGGAGCATCCGACGACACACCAATTGACTTCACTGTACGTGTTGTCAACAACAGCTTCGAAACCGGCGACACATCGGGCTGGACTTACAACACCAGAGCCACAGGCGACACCGGTGCAAGGGATAACAGCAATGCAACCTACATCGTTGAGAATGCCGACGGTGCATACGTGTTCAACACATGGAACGGCAGTGCTATTGAAGGCGGCTTCTGGTTGGAACAGGAAATCGCAGGACTCCCTGAAGGCACATACCAGCTCGATGCCATACTCGCTGCTAATCTCGGAAGCGTGATAACCCTCTCTGCTGCCAACGGTAGTGCAGAATACACGATGGAGAACGAGAAAGAGATTGGAACACCTGCAAGCATCATCTTCACAGTGGCCGCAGGTGAAAGCGTAACCATAAGGGTTGCAAGCAACACTTGGTTCAAAGCCGACAACTTCATCCTTACTTACTACGGTACCGAAAGCACCAAGGAACCGACTGTAGGCATCGAAGCCCTTGACGGCTCAACTGCCAATACAAAGGTTGCAGGTACTATTTACAACATCAATGGACAAAGACTTGCTGCTCCTCAAAAGGGCATTAATATCATTGGTGGAGTCAAAGTGCTGATTAAGTGAGAGCAGTGCGAAAGCTCGCTTTCAGCAATGCTGAACGCTAGGCACTAAGACGTAAGTCAGAGTGCTGATTAAGTAAAGATAGCAATACTGACTGGACAGAATCGAGTAGGAGGAAAATGAAGTAGTTTTCCTCCTACTTCATTTTCCGACCTCT
>CALGGJ010000134.1 GCA_937915745.1 uncultured Prevotellaceae bacterium
GAGCAGGCAGGTTGGAACTGAAGTACTACATTCCTCAGCCTGACAAGGAAACAAGGAAGCGAATGTTCCAAATAGGAATAGAGAAACGCAATTATGACTTTGGTATTGATTATGATATATTAGCCGAACGAACGGAGAACTATGTGTCTGCGGACATAAGTCTTGTAATAGATACTGCTGCCCGTCTTGCTTTCAGAAGAAAGGCAGGAAAAATAACAATGGCTTTGCTGGAGGAGGCAATAAATCAAATTAAACCGAGCTTGACTATAGAACAAATCAAAAGGCACGAAGAAATACGTGACCAGTTTACGGGTATCAAACAGAGTGTGAAACGTAATAAGATAGGATTCTGAATATGGAGTTAAACGAATTTTTATTAAAGACTGCTTTTGCATGTATGTCATGCGATGGCGAGATTGCGAAGGAAGAATTGGACCTGATTAGAAGTATGTCCAAAGTGAACAATTTATTTGGAAACATAGATATTGACAAGTGTCTAGGCGTGTTAGTGGAAGAAATTAACCAAAAAGGTAAAGGCTTTTTAAAACAATATCTACATAGCCTAACACAACTCTCTCTTTCGGAGGATGATGAAATCAAAATTGCGAATGTGGCCGTTCAAATGATTCTTGAGGATAAGAAGATTGAATATAGTGAAATTAAGTTCTTCAAGGTTATACGTGCTAATCTAACGCACGTAACTGATGATGTGCTTCTTGATAGGATTGAGGGTGTTGACGACATGTTTTTAGCACAAGATATAAAGTCCAGTTACGAATATATTTATGATGATTATTTCTGCTCTGTTGAATTAACAAACCTTAAGTTACCGGAGAAATTAGGTGATTAGGTTCATCGGAAAAAAACATGAAACGAATTAAAAACATAGAAGATGGCATGTTCTTTAGGGCACATCTGCTTGTTGAAATCGGAATGCAGAAGTTGAAGGCTGAGAAACAAAATATACAAAGTTTCTTTAGAAAATAAATAACTATGATATATCGATTTGGGTTTAACTCTATTCGTGGGTCGGGACATCAGTATGTGGTTATTAAAAAGTTGTGTGAGTATATAGAACTTTTGCTGCGCAGACAGAAGAATTTTGCTGCGCGTATAGAGGAAAACTTTTGTGGGTGTTCGATGAAATGTGGGCATTGTTTTTGGGGGTAAAATAGCAGTCCTTCGGCCTGTCACAGATACACTCCGCCGCTCCTTCGTCGCTCTGTCGGTATGACAATACAGGGAGGTTCTGCATAAATTGGAGGGAGGTCCTGCATAAATAGGAGGAGGTCCTGCATAAATTGGAGGGAGGTCCTGCATAAATTGGAGGGAGGTCCTGCATAAATTGGAGGGAGGTTCTGCATAAATTGGAGGGAGGTTCTGCATAAATGGGAGGGAGGTCCTGCATAAAAGGGAGGGAGGTCCTGCATAAATGGGAGGGTCTTTTTTGCAAATCAGGCCGAAGGAATGTACATCCCTACAGCTGGCAGGCCGTGTATTTCCTACAGCTGACATGCTGTGTATTTCATCTTGTAGTAACAGAACAGGAGGTTGATGCGCGCATCGGCCAGGGCTGTGTGGGCGGAGAGCAGGGTGTTTGAGGCATCGAGCATATCCACCAGCAATGCAAGTCCGTTCTGATAGCGGTTGAGTGTTGTGGTGTAGTTCTCCTCGGCCAGCTGCACTTGTTTCTCCTGCGTACGTACGTTGGTGAACGCGGTGACGTAGTTGGTGTGGCTCGCCATCATGGCATTCTCCACGCTCTCGTGAGCCAACGTGGAGTTTTCGCGTGTGAGTTGTGCCTCAATCATCGAGCGTTTCACCTTGTGGCGGTCGGTCCACAGGTTGCTCAGACGGTACTTCACCCCGATTCCCACGAACCAGGTGTTCACGTTTGCATCGACGGGAATGAGGTCGTTGGTGTAGGGACCGAACAGATGGTCTTCGGCCACGATGGCGACCGACGGACGTGTGGCAGCCTTGGCAAGCTTCACGCTGGTCAGTGCCTGCTCGGTGGAGAGGTCGGCGGCACGCAGGTTGAGGTTCTGACCTTGTGCCTGCCAGAGCCAGTGACGGAGTGATGAGAGTGTGTCGAGCGTCTGTATGCTGCGGTTCACCTCTGCAGTGTCGGGATGCAACTCGGTGTCGGTCGTTATATGGAGCGTTGTGGCCAGCGTGTGTGATGTGACTCGTGCCGCATCGCGCAACTGACGGATCGTGAGGTTGAGGTTCTCGAGTTGCAGTTCGTAGCGTGTGATGTCGGTCTTCAGCACGACACCCTGCTCGTAGCGTGTCTGCATGTTCTGCAAGAGTTTGCGTGTGAGGTCGATATTACGTTCAACGACTTCCATCTGATTATATACGAGACAGAGGTCGAGGTACTGACTGGTGACGATGAAACGCATGTCCTGCCGGCTCTGCTCCACGCTGAGTTCGGCTTGCCGGCGGTTGAGTCGTGCCATATCTCTTGACGCAGATATTGCACCTCCTGCATATACCACCTGAGTGGCTTGCAGCGAGAACGAGTTGCCCCAGTGAGGTACCGACTGGCGCCCGTTGGCCACTTGCTGAGGTCCAAGCCCTGCAAGGATGACCGGTGTGGTGCCAGATGTAGAGAAACCGCGGGTCATGAGGGTCACGTCGCCTGCATAGCTTCCGCTGAGGCTGACGTTTACTTCGGGCAGCGATGCACCGGCGGCAGATGCTTCGGCCTCGCGGGCAGCAAGCAGGGCGGTGTTTGATACTTTCAGTTGCTGACTCTGATGGTCGGCCATATCGTATAGCTGTTGGAGGCTGACGACCGATTGAGCCTCGACTGACGGGCAGGAAAGGGGGAGTAGTAGTGTGATGATTGTACGTATTGTGTGCATGGTTGCGATTGAAGATTAAATAAGTTATGAATTAAGAGTTATGAAAGGAACTGGCATCCGCTATTCATTGTTCATTGTTCATTGTTCATTGAACTTGGCGATATGCTTAGTGGGAGTTGTTCTTCCCCTAACTATTATATAGGCCTGCCGCAGCTTTGGCAGTGGGTTGCGAAGGCTGTCGAACTGACCGATGAGGATGACGACCAGCATTGCTACACCAGCAAGGGTGGCCCATGCGTAGAGGCTGCGGAGCGAGTCGGTGAGTGCTTCGTAGGCAACGGCCGATGATATGTCTGCCATCGAACTGGTGGATGCATAGTCGGCCGTGAGGCATACGTTGGCCATGTGGATGTTCATCATGCCGCCAAGCGCATGCTCCCATATCGCTATTCCTACCACATCGCCAAGCCCCATGCGTATGAAGCCGAGGATGCAAAGTACCTGGAAGTAGTATTTGAAGTTGCAATACGCTTGTGCATAGACTGTGAGTGCGATGAACAGCCCTACGTGTCCGAAACCAAAGAGGAACGAGGGCACAAAGAGATGGGTTAGCCCTATGGCAGGACTGATGAGACGACACATGCACGCCTCGTAGGCCACCATTGCGGCCATCGACCAGAAGGTGAGGGTCTTGAGGTGCCAACCCAGGCGGGTGCGCATGATGAAACAAAACAGGGCTGCAGCTGCCGCACCGATGAACTCGGGCCATTTCAGCGCGGAGGCCGTGAGTTGGTCGTAATTCAGGACGGCCGACGTGAGTGTGTTCTGCAACACATTCTGCGTACCTATGAAGATATCGAGTCCGAGAAAGAGAATAAGCAGGTTCAGGAGGTTGGGACAACGGAACGCACCCCATTCGATGAATGAATGGCGGATGTGGTTCATGCGGATGAAACATACAGCAAGTGCGAGGAGGCTCACACCGATGGATGTGCGTATGCGGCCGTCGGCCAACCATCCGTACTCCTCACCATAGCTTACGGCATAGATGGCAGCAAGGATGAAGATGGTCCAAAGCAGCATACCAAGACCATCGATACCCAACAGCAGCATTCGGGGCATTGGGCGGAAGTGGCGCATGAATATCTGTACCGATACAACGACCAAGCCACACAGAGCGATGGCCGCCAGGTTGATGTACTGCCATTCGAAATAGTATATGAGGTGTATCTGTATCCAGTCGAAGATGCCTACACATCCTATCACGACGAAAAATACGAACGAGAGGAATGTGGCATAGTTGTAGGTGGGAGTGACTCGCGGCAGTAGGTTTGAAAAGCATTCGAATGTGCCATACAGACGGAAGAATCCGCCGAGATAACACAGAATGAGCATCACGGGGTAGTGCTCGACGTAAGGGAACACGAGGTTGATAATCATCTGAGCCGTTGCAGCCGTGGTGAGCGACGTCTTGTTGGTGAATCTGAACTTAAGCCTGAAGGCCAGCGGGAAGTAGAAGCAAAGGCCGGTGAGCACCGTCTGTCCCATCATGTGGGTGTCGCTCATGGTCAGACCCCGTTCGCCTACGAGCTGGGCCATGGTGGTGAAGTAGAACCCGTTGGAGAACTGAAACGCCACGAGGTAGCATACATAGAGTGCGATGCACAACTTGTCGGGCACCCACGGGCGGAAGTTCATCAGGCGTGCCGGTTGTTGGTTGTTCCAGTTTGACATGTGGATGAGGGTCTTGATTGATGTATTACCTTACTTCGACCACGCACTCCACATTCATGCCGGCAACCAGAGAACGAAGCCTTTCGGCATCGTTTGCATCGGTGAACTCAATCTTCACGGGTATGCGTTGCTCCACCTTCACGAATGTGCCGGTAGAGTTGTCGGGCGCAACAGGTGAATGGCGTGCCCCGGTAGCAGCCGATATGGCAGCCACACGCCCTTCAAATTCCACATCGGGGTATGCATCGGCCGTAATCTTGACACGATTGCCTGTGCGTATGTTGCTTAGTTGCGACTCGCGGAAGTTGGCAACCACCCAGCGACGTCTGTCGTCAACGATGCGAACGAGACGCATACCAGGCATCACCAGCTCGCCTTCCTGCACCATGTTGCGGGCTGCATATCCGTTGCATGGCGATGTGATTGTGCAGTAGCTGAGGTTGAGACGTGCCAGGCGGAGAGCAGCTTCGGCAACATCGATGGCATAGTTCTGCTGATCGACACGGAGCGAAGTCTCGTCGTGAGCAATGCCTGTCACTGCTTTCTGGCGACGCATGGCCTCGGCCTTCACCTTCAACGACTCGTACTGAGTGCGCACTGCATCGAGTTGCTGTTGGGTTACAGCCTCCTGCTCGTAGAGGGTCTTGTAGCGCTGGTAGTCGGTCTCTGCATTGCGGAGCAACACCTCGACCTCGTCGATGCCGGCATCGTTCACGTCGATTTGCTTCTGCACGCCCTGTGCACCCTTTGCCGTAACACTTTTTGAAGTCTTGGCATTTTCGAGTGCGGCCTCAGCTTGAGCCAGATGTAGGCGAAACTCGCTGTCCTCGATGGTGAAGAGCGTGTCGCCCTTCAATACATGTTGGTAGTCGCTGATGCGTATGCTGCTGATGAAACCCTGCACACGCGATGTGATGTTCACGATGTCCTGCTCCACTTGTGCGTTGTCGGTAAACTCGCCGCCCAGGTGGATGAAGTTGCTTGCAATCCATGCGGCACCGCACAGAATCATAGCCACGATAACGATGTTGGCTATTGTCTTTTTAGTACGTTTGTTCATATCTATCCCTTGTCTCTTTTCCTTAAAAACGGGGCAAAGGTACAAAATAATAAGTTATAGACAAGTCAGGTTGAATGGAAAAAAAACAACAAACAAGTCCATACAGGGCTTGTTTGTAACATGGGAGATGGCAATCAGAGGTTGTTCCCTAATCTTTTAACCCAAATCGGTCATTAGCGTTTAGATGATTTTAAGTTTTGCTATCCTAATACGGAGGTAAGAATTGTGTTGCCTTTTATCGTGCGTTCGATATTTCGTCGTGCAATGTCGGGCTGCATCATCGTCAGAGGGTCGGCATGGGGTGGGGCGACTGGGATGACGTATTGCCATGGCGAGGGAGTGGTGATGAGGTGGGGGTCGGCCTGGCCGCAGATGGCGATACATGGCACGTGGTGTTTTCGGGCTTCGAGGGCTATACGGTAGGGTGCTTTTCCTTGCAGGGTTTGTCGGTCGATGTGGCCTTCGCCGGTAATGACGAGTGTGGCATCGGATAGAAGGCGGTCGAAGTGGGTGAGGCGTAGCAGGAGGTCGATGCCGCTCGTGCGTTCGCAGTGGGGCAGGGACATGAGTGCCGCTCCTATTCCTCCGGCGGCTCCGGCTCCTGGTTGACTTATGATGTCGTGGCCTGATGTGCGTTCAAGATATAAGCCGTATTCGTGGTTGCGACGTTCGAGACTGCTGAGCATCGTGGGGGTGGCACCTTTTTGTAAGGCGAACATCTGGGTGGCCCCTGTTGGGCCGCAAAGGGGTGAATCGACATCGGTGGCAATGGTGACCATTGTGTATTCAACACCTTCAGTGCCGGCAAGTGCTTCCAGCATTCCGCGTCCGCAGTCGTTGGTGGCCGAACCGCCGAGGCCTACGATGAGTTTTCGTATTCCGCTGCCGATGATTTGAGCCATCACCTCGCCTACACCCCGGCTGGTGGCCACAAGTGGGTTGCGCTCCTCGGGACAGAGCAGGGTGAGGCCGACGATGCCGGCCACATCGATGACTGCAGTGCCGTCGGGCAGGAGGCCGTAGTGGGTGGTGATGGGGCGGAGGAGTGGGTCGTGGGCATCGATGCTTACGAGCGTTCCGCCCAAAGCATGGGTCATGGTGTGTGTGAAACCCTCGCCGCCGTCGGATATGGGTAGGGTGGTGATGTGTGCATCGGGCCACGACCTGTGTATGGCCGCAGCCATGGCATCGCCCGCCTGCAGTGAGGTGAGCGAGCCTTTCCACGAGTCGGTCGCTATGATGATGTGTGGCATGGCGGTAGTGGTTAGGGTTGCAAAGATATGAATAATTCGGGACATGACAAGTGGTGTCTGTCTGTTTTTTGTGAGGGGCGGTACACGATGTGGAACGAGGCGGAGAAACCGCCACATGCAAACGGCAGCAGAGTTGCTTGTGGATAGGGTGAGAAATGAGTGCGCAGTCTCGGGCCTGCGAGTGCGCGGTCCCAGTGCTGCGAGTGCGTAGTCTCGGAGGCTCACGTGAGTGGTTGTAAAAACGATGGTGCCGCTTTGCGGTGAATGCAATTTCAGGGAGTTTGCGTCGTTTTAGCGGTGCGGATGGCAAATAATTGTCAATCTTCAATTGTCAATTATCAATTATTTTATATCTTTGCCTGCGAAATTGGTGGATTATGCACCGACGATAACACCTCACGTTGAAGGTGGAAAGGAGAAAATAATGATGCAAAAGGATTCGTTTTACCCTACAACCCGTCTGTCGGAGGTTATAGAATGCGACTACAGGCTTATGCAGGTTGTGTGTCGGTTTGGCATGGCAATGGGTTTTGCCGACAAGTCCATAAGCGAGGTATGCCATCAGAATGGTGTTGATGTCCATACGTTTCTGGCAGTGGTGAATAGTGTGCGGGTCTATTTGAAGTCGGGTTCGCACAGCGTCTCGCTCGATTTGGTCGATTTGCGTGCCTTGCTCGACTATCTGAAGCGTACTCACGCTTATCTCATACATCATCAGTTGCCACGTATGCGCCGCAACCTGTTGGGGGCCATCGACTGCTCAGAGTCAAACGAACTGGTGATACTGCTCCTGAAATATTTCGACATGTATGTGTCGGAGGTGCGCAGCCATGTGGCATACGAGGAGACAGAGGTGTACGACTATGCTGAGCGCCTGCTTAAGGGCGAGGTGGCTGAAGGCGAGAAGATGAACTACCACCGCCATAATGAGGACTTTGTGGTAAGGCTGCACGAGCTGATAACGGTGTTTTTGCAATATTGCACTCAAGACTCGGGCAGCAATGATGCACTGAACGACGTGGTGTATAACATCTATCGCATAGAAGACGACATCAACGTTCACTGCCGCATTGAGGATGATATGCTCGTGCCGCTGATTAGGCGTATGGAACGTCGTCGGCCGCACCTTGCTTCCACGAACCAGCTGCAGCCGCAAGATGCCTACTCGGGGGCAGCCTCGCCGTCGGTGCTGTCGGAGCGTGAGCAGGCGGTGGCTGTGTGTGTGGCTAAGGGTATGGCCAATAAGGAAATAGCCGAACATCTGTATCTGTCGGTCAACACCGTTACTACCCATCGGCGCAACATAGCAAGGAAACTCAATATTCACTCGGCTGCGGCATTGGCTATTTATTGTGTTGTAAACAAGCTGGTAAAGCTTGAGGAAATAAAAATATGACGCGTATATGTGGTACTCCCTGCATGTAATATGTCTCATGGCATGTGCAGGGCGGCACGATGGCAGGGCCGAGACGTTTACCGTCGCATCGAAACATGATGGTTCCGCAACCATCAGTTACAACTGAACGCATAATAAAGATAAAAGCAAATGGAACGCGAACAATTAAAGTCTGACATCCAGCGCTTACGTAGAGAGAAGAATGCCGTAATATTGGCTCACTACTATACCGAACCCGACATCCAAGACATAGCTGACTTCGTGGGCGACTCTCTCGCACTGGCTCAGTCAGCGGCCAGGACCGAGGCCGATATCATAGTGATGTGTGGCGTACACTTCATGGGCGAGACGTGCAAGATCCTATGTCCCGACAAGAAAGTCGTCGTACCCGATTTGGAAGCCGGATGCTCGTTGTCCGACAGTTGTCGGGCAGCCGACTTGAGAGCCTTCATCGATGAGCATCCAGGCTACAAGGTTATAAGCTACGTGAATACCACAGCCGAGGTGAAAGCATTGAGCGATGTGGTGGTAACGAGCTCAAATGCACGTCGTGTGGTTGATAGCTATCCGAAGGACGAAAAGCTCATCTTCGGTCCCGACAAGAACCTCGGAGCATACATCAACTCCATCACAGGACGCGACATGCTGCTGTGGAACGGTGGATGTCATGTCCACGGACGCTTCTCGCTACAGGCCATACTGGCACTCAAGGCCGAACATCCGGGGGCCAAGGTGCTCGTTCACCCCGAGTGTCCGGCTGCCATACAAGCAGTGGCCGACGAGATAGGCTCTACCGCAGGACTGCTGAAGTATTCAGTCGAATGTCCGGCAAGAGAGTTCATCGTTGCAACCGAAAGCGGAATACTGCACAAGATGCAGCAGGCAAGTCCCGACAAAACGTTCTATCCCGCACCGCCGGAAATGACGGAAAGCATCGGATGCTCATGCAACGAATGTATCTACATGCGGCTCAATACCCTCGACAAACTCTATCGGGCGCTGCTCAACGAGACTCCGGAGATAGTGGTAGCCCCCGATGTGTCTGAAAAGGCCATGAAACCAATCAGAAAGATGCTCGAACTGTCGAAGTAAGGGGAGGGCGGAACCTCTCCCCTGACATCCCCATCTATAGGGAGGGAGTGCTGTCCAGGGAGGGAGTATCATCCGGAAGGGACGCATCCGCTATTAATTATTCATCATTAGTTATCCATTATTAATTATACTCTCCGCATGGCTCTCCCCATGAAGGGGGGATGCCCGAAGGACAGAGAGGGTCTGTTAATTTACATGAAGTCTGTTGCAGCATTAGTGTCAGGTGGAGTCGATTCGGCCGTCAGCGTGTGGATGCTGAAGGAACAGGGCTACACACCACACCTGTTCTACATAAAGATAGGACCCGAGCACGACAAAGAGTGGAACTGCACGAGCGAGGAAGACGTCGAGATATGTCGGTGGCTCGCCCGCAGGTTCGGCTGTCCGTTCGACGTGGTCGATTTGCATAAAGACTACTGGGACAAGGTGGTGGGTTATACCATGGACAAAGCACGCATGGGACTCACACCAAATCCCGATGTCATGTGCAACCGTCTTATAAAGTTCGGATGTTTCGAAGACGTGGTGGGCCGCGATTTCGACATCACCGCCACCGGACATTATGCAACGACCACCGTGATTGACGGCAAGACATGGCTCTCCACAAGTCCCGACCCAGTGAAGGACCAGACCGACTTCCTCTCGCAAATCACATCGTTGCAAGTGTCGAAACTCATGTTTCCCATCGGACACATGTGGAAACACGAAGTACGTGCCATCGCGCAGCGCGAGCAACTGCTTAATGCCCAACGTAAAGACAGCCAGGGCATCTGTTTCTTGGGAAACGTAGATTTCCGCGAGTATGTCAAACGGCACCTGGGCGAAAATCCGGGCGATGTGCGCGAAATAGAGACCGGACACAAGATAGGACAGCATCGAGGCCTGTGGTTCTACACCATTGGTCAGCGCAAGGGGTTGGGGTTTGGTGGCGGCCCTTGGTTTGTGGTGAAAAAAAATCTGAGACGCAACATACTCTTCGTCAGCCACGGCTACGACCCCGAGCGTGTGTATAAGTCACACATCAAGATGAACGACTTCCACTTCATCACATACAATCCTTGGGAGCAGGAATCGGGACTGGCAGGCGGCGTTCAAGACCCAGTGCCACAGATGCAGGCTCATCCCGTTACATTCAAGATACGCCACACACCCGAATTCCTCACAGGGCATGTACGCAGGAATACCGATGGCTCGTGGCATCTCGATGCCGACCAACCCATACATGGAGTCGCTGCCGGACAATTCTGTGTCATATACGACACCAACCACCACCTCTGCTACGGAAGTGGCGAAATAGATTGATACCCATAAAATACCTTTATTATCAAATTAATACTTAACCAACACCAAAAAAGGACTTATACATTATGTGCATTATGAGAAAGTATTTAGTAGCTATCATCACCCTTATGTGCATCGCTTCATCAGTCAGTGCACAGTACAAGGTAAGCTCGCCCAACGGCGTCATCAGAGTTGAACTCAACACCAATCGCGAACAGCGATGGATACGCAGATTCATGGTACCGCGCAGCATGACCATCAGAGTATATGAGGGCCGCAGGCTTGTCGTTGATAAGGAAATAGGAGTAGATGTAAAGTTGCATGGACATTGCTACTCGTTTGGCAAAATCGACGTTGACCTTCGCCAGTCCGACCAAGGCTTGATCGAGTCTGCAGAAAATCGCGCCAACGCACTCCGAGCTTTCAGCACAACCTACAACCGTCTGCAGCTGGGAGTCAAGCCTGGCATCATACTCGAAGTGAGAGCATACAACGAGGGAGTGGCCTATCAGTTCCGTGTCGCAGGTATCGACGGCAACTACAAGGTGCTGAGACTCTGCGCTCCGTTCCCCAACGAAAAACCCATAGCCATCGTCGGCACATTCCGTGGCGACCATCTCTTGCCTTGGAGCGTCCTCAATTTAAGTTCCTACGACGATGAGGCCGACACATCCATATCTGCGTCTAACATCACTTTCCCAACACCGCCCGATTCTACACTGCGCCCATCCACATCCCCGTTCCGCCTCGTGTCGTGGCGCAATGCACTGACGTCCGTCACCCTCGGAGCATCCATCAACATGTATCACGGCAGTGCCTGGCAACACATGAATACCGACTATAGCTATAACGTCAACCTCACCTACAAATATCTATATACCGGCATCAGCTTTGCACCCTGCAACGAGATACTCTTCGTTCACTTCCAACACGAGTACGAACCATTCCTCGGTGTGATGGGCTCCATCCACCAGTGGAAGCTTGGCGGACGCCTCGGTCTCAGCCTGCCTTTCCAGCAAGGCATGGAAGTGTGGAACTTCACACCATACGTGGCAGCCTCGCTCATGCGGGTACGTCAACACGGCATACCTGCCATAGGATACCATAAACCCGAAATACACAGGGAATATCTTATTGGCCCCGGATTGAGCATACAGTTCACCTTTGCCGGACGATATGTGTGGGCTGTCAACTACGAATACCAATTGTTCACCCAGCGACTTACACCAAAAGGCATGCACTCCCTGGGAACATCCATAGGCGTCATGTTCTGATAAAATCAAATAACCATGAAGACCTTCAGTCCATTAATCCTGCTGTTTGCAGCAGTCCTACTCACATCGTGCGACCGCCAGGTACAGCGTCTCCTCACCGAGGCCGAGACATATCTGCCCCAACATGCCGATAGTGCAGATGCCGTACTGAGCCAGATAGCCCCAGAGTGGCGCACCCTGGGACAGGGCAATAAGGCACACTATGGCCTGTTGCAAACCAAGACCAACGCACTCCTCGGACGAGGCGTTGGGAGCGACTCACTCATTCGACAAAGCTACAGCTATTATCACAGCAAGCTCTGGACCAACGGCAACACCCCGACAGACATCCTGCGACAGTGTGGGCAGAGCGCCTTCTATTTCGCGCAGTTCCATATCCAGCTCGACAGCACCAAGAATGCCGAAGACCTCCTGCGCCATGCCATCAGATATTCGGAGCAGGCAGCCGACTGGCGCACATGCTACATGGCATATCAGTATCTCGGCACGCTGGTGAAACGTAGCAACCAGTCAGGCAGCATCAACCTGCTGAAGAAGTCGCTATATATATACAATAGGTGTAACGACAAACCCACCAACCTCCTGTCCATCTGTCTTGATTTGGGATATGGATATACAGCCGAATCGGAGTTCGACAGTGCATCGGTCTATTTCGACCGTGCTATGCTGATAGCCGACGACATCGATTCCGACGAAAAACGCTGCGAGGTGTATCGTGCACTCTCTTCGTTGCATTTCTATCAACACGACTACCGCCAGGCATTGCACTATGCAAGGCTTGGTCAGCAACATCTCACCCCTTCCACTCACGATGCCTCACGTTTCCTTATGGCAGAGACATATCTCTACTGTGATTCATTGGCCGAGGCCAAGCAGATATTTACCGATTTGAGACTTTCCAAACAGACGATGATAGCTTACGAGGCATATCGCTACCTGTCACAGATTGCGGCACTCGAGGGTGATGACTTGCAGGCCGTAGCATATAGCGACTCGGCCATCACTGCATCTGAGACCATGTATTTCGATGCATTGTCGCAGAAAGACCTATACTATCACGACCTCTTGCACAACGAGATGCAAAACGAACAGCTGCGGTATCGCCAGCGTCTCTACACATATGGGATTATAAGCATCGTCATACTGGCTGCAATCATCTTCTATTTCAGCTATCGCAGGGTACGTATTTACATACGTCGAATCAATGCAAAGCGCAAGATTGGCATTCAGACACAGCGTACAACCCTCAAACAGGTGAAGACTTTGCAGGAAGAAGTGAAAGACAGCAAGAACACCATACGCCAGATGCAACACATCACTATGGAAGATTCGAGGATTTACCAACAGATAAAGAGCGGTGCACTCAAGTCCATCGATATGACTCCGGCTCGGTGGTTGCAGGTAGAACAACTGCTCGACTCCTGCTCCAGTCACTTTGTGAGCCGCCTGAAGTTGCAATATCCTACCATCAGTCAGCAACAGCTTGAGTTGTGTATGCTGTCGCGCATAGGTTTGACACAAAACGAACTGGCTGCTTTTTACATCCGCTCTGTCGAAGCCATCAAGTCGAGACGTAAAAAACTGAAGGCTGAGATATTCAACGACAAGGGAAGTAACATCTCTGTTGATGATATTATAGCTGAGTTTTAATGTGTTTTTTGGGGGAGGGTGTGGGTAAAAACGACAATACACCTTTATTTTCACCCCCTGCTTTTTTACTTTTTTGTTTTAACTTTTATCGCAAGCGCCTGTGAGATAGCTGTTTAATAGGTTTTTTATCTTCGAATTTCATGCTTTCACTTTCACCCCCTAAACATTTGGAGGGTATGAAAAAAGGCTGTAACTTTGCAGCCGGAAGCCAGCAAAGTTACGTGTTATTACGTTTCTTGGGCAGCCGGAAGCCAGCAAAGTTACGTGTTATTACGTTTCTTGGGCAGCCGAAAGCCAGCAAAGTTACGTGTTATTGCGTTTCTTGGGCAGCCGAAAGCTTGCAAAGTTACGTGTTATTACGTTTCTTGGGCATCCGAAAGCCAGCATTAAAACAATACAAAACAATACAATTGAGTTAATAGCATAAGAAAAACGGAGAATAAAGTAGTGGCTTGAGATAACTTGTTAATTTCCAACCAGCATAAATTAAAAGATTATGAAACGAAACGTAATTATGTTGATACTAATCGTTCTTTCCTTATTTACTAAGGGTCAGAGCAGAATTCCTACCTTTGCAAAACCTAGTGTGAAGGGGGGTACTACATCACCGTCCATCCCCATTGTTATTCGTGGTGGTACTCATCCTGGTTCTCAGTCGGATGAGGGTGAAGCTCGTTTCGTGCGCGCTGTAGTGCTTAATCCTGATGAAGCCGCTGAAACAATCCACCTTCCCTTCTGTCTTGGCATTGTGGCAACAGCACTTGATACTGACTGCTCGGAGTTGTGCCACTCGTTTGCTAAGTGGATTGACATAGATTGCGAGATTCCTATCATGTATGAAGACGAGCAAATCCTGTGTCTCAGCGACTATGGTTCCATCAATTATAGCGGTGAGCGCCGCGGCAGCTACTGGCTTTCGCGCGACGGATTGGTGAAGAACGAGTCTGAAGGCGACCTGCTCTATACGTTCAGTGTTGATACCATTACGCAGTATCTCACACTCGACATCAGTCAGCGCCTAGGAGCTCTAAGGAACGGTGATGTATGTTTTGCCGAGTTTGCCTTCAACTTGAAAGGACGCATCGTCACGTTTGAAATCACTGTCACCATCTCTACCGAGACACGCGGGCCATCCATCCCGATGACAGGCATGGAGAAAGTTGGTGAGCAAGTGGTTTCAGCCACTTTCGATCTTGTCCAATCAACGACCGACAATATACTCAACATCGATTACGATGCCATTTTGGCCATGTTCGATAACGACAATGAAGGCAGTGCCCTCCAACTCTATGTTATGACCGACTACGGCCAGATGCTCCTCACCGACTACTACACTTACCACAGTTCGGCTGTATCACTCGATATCGAGGGACTCGAAACCTCCGATTACAGCGCAGGCTTGTGGTATATCCTGACCTACGACCCATGGTTGCAGCGGATGTCGGTAAAGTTCGACTCGCGAGCCTTCGCTGGTGGCGAATGCGGTAGCGGATCTGTACTGCTGGTGAGAGGTAACCAATACTGCGAGTTGGTACTCGACCTTCACTTTGGCTATGCAACCGACAGCCGCACCGACTACAACATTGTGGACATGAAACCACTCAATGTCCGCCTTATGACTACATCTACTTATTTTACAGCAATGACACAACAGGGAGACTCAGTCATCTATTCGCTCGTCACTACACCGCTCGACATGCTTTATATTGCCGAAATAATCGGCACCGAAACACCAATGCTGTACGCCGAAGAGATGGAGAACGGAGTGGCTACACTTACCCGTAACTACACAGCTGAACCTGGTCAGGGTTTCTGGTTCAAGGCGGACGACTGTGGTGCCTATGTCTCGCCACTCGCGCCGGATTGCTGTGTAGGTGTGTACTACAGCGATGGAGTACTCAAGTGGTATGAAGTGCCAGATGTACCGCGGGTTGGCGATGTATATACCATGAACTTATACCTTGCCAACTCTAAGAAGGGTCTTGCTGTGATGTGTGAAGTGCAGGTGGAGTATGTGGAACATCTCGAAGAAGCTACGATTCATGCCATTCGTCGCCTACCGGTAGGAATGAGAACAGAACATGATGCGACAGACATCAGGAGCCTGGTAAACGGTAAATCGATAATTGAAAAATCATTTTACAACCTCAACGGTCATCGCCTCAATGCTCCTCAGCGTGGAATCAACATCGTTGACGGCAAAACAATAATAGTGAAATAAAAATATAGCAAGGTTATTAAAACAAAACAGATTTATTATGAAACGTATGATTTTATTTAGTGCACTGGTATTGACGACGATTGGTATTAGTGCACAATTTAAGAAGAATATGACAGTTGAATACTCTACTGATATCATGGACGTAGGTACCCTTTACACTTTCAACCTGACTGACATGATAGAGTCAATGGAGATTGACAAAGAGTCTTTTCTAAGTAACTGGGAGAGAGAAAGTTGGAAGATGGTATATGTGATAGATGGTGAAAAAATACTGATTCATGACAAACCTGGCAGATTCAACTTGTCAAAGGATGGCCATGAGGGAACAGATTGGAACTGTGAGGTTCTTATAGACAAAAGGATGAACCAAATTCAGTTTCTGGTATTCCAGGGCCGTATTCCAAATCCAAATGATGAAGCGAGTCCCTTATTGCCGTTGAATGTAGGCGATGTATGTCATGCGGTCTTTTGTATTGAATATGAAGGCAAAACAGCAACCTTTGAAATAGAAATGTGTATATCAAACCACACAAATAGCAGTGTCATGTTAGACAACTACGAAAAGGTAGGTGAAGAAAGCCTATTTATCAAATATTTGCACAATTCATCAAACAGTGTGAAATTTGATGCACGTAGCATTGCGAGATTATTGGGAAGGAATGCAACAGAATTTGATTTGATTTTTGCTTCATACAGCAACAAGGAGAAAACGTCAATAACCGATTCAGGCAATAATTTTTATATGTGTTCGTCTGGTGGAGGTACATATACATTAGGTTATGATTTCACATGTAGCTACTCCTCTGCAGACCCTAAGATTCGTATCCAATATGACTCATGGAATAAAACAATCTCTTTGAGTCCAGAAGGTAAATATGAAGACGGAACAGAGGTGTCCGGCCCAGTGTTCCTCGTATATAATAATAGATATTATGAACTGAAAATAACAGCTCAATTAGGTGATGCCGATGAGGATACCCGTAATATTGCAACAGTGGAAAATGCTCAGAAATGCGGCATATTCTCAGGGAGCATCACTGTACGTCCGTCGTTTGAGGGACTAGATAGGTATTACATATCATTCAGTCTGTCGGCCATAGCCAAAGTGCTTGATATAGAGACTCAGGACTTGAAGATAGTTCTTAATAGATGGTTGAAAGGTGAACGCGTAACGGAAGAAGGCACAGAATTAATATACAACTTGACAGATAATGCATCGACACGTTACAACTATCCTGGTGTCAGAGGCAGTTTCTATTTGTCTAAAGATGGTTTTCGTGGAGGTGATTGGTCATATGCACTGAATTTAGACGAAGAGTTAAATGAACTTCAATTTGAGGTACATCAGATGGCAGACGTTCTGCGTGATGAAGATGTTTGCCATGCTCGTATCGGTTTGTACTATAACGGCAGGTTGGTGGAGTTTGATATCATGATGAACGTATCCGATGGTTTAGAGGGCTCCTTTATAGAAATGACAAATTTGACAAAGGTTGGAGAAGAAATAATATCAGGCTACTACGACTATAAAACTGGACTGATAATTCCAATCGACCTTGAGGCTATTGGCCTAAAGTTTGGTGATCACGTAGAAGGTAAAAGTCTGAAAATGTATGTTATGCAAGATCCTGATAATGAAACCCTCATAAGTTGTGTTTCTGATCCGAATTCTCTTTGGTTCATGCTGGATTTGGAATGCGTTGACCATCGTTCCGAGTATTATAACTCTGTTCATGTATTATACGACGTATATGATTCTCAACTATGTTTCAAGACTTATTCTTCCCCATTCCAGATTGGAAAAAGAATGTCTGGTTCACTATTCCTGGTCGATAATACAGAAAACAAGTACTACGAAATAGTGCTTGATATATCATTTGTTCCCGATGAAAAATCACTGAGTTCTGTCGATGTAGTGGATATACAAAAGCTTGATGTGAAACTAATGACAACCGACAGCTATTATACTTGTTACGATGCGGCTACTCGAACTTATGCTCTCGTAACCACACCTGTTGATATTGATGCTGTGGCCGAAAAATTAGGGACAAACACTCCAGTGTTGTATGCCGAACAGTTGCAGGACGGAAAAGTAATTTACACTTGTGAATACACAGCAGCCCCGGCTCAGGGCTTTTGGTTTGCGTCCAAGGAAGATGGAACTGCATATGTTAGTGATTTCCAAAACGATTGCTGTTGTGGATTCTATTTCATCGACGGTGAACTGCGTTGGTATGAAATACCACGCCGCCCACAGGCCGGTGACTCATACAATCTATATTTCTTCCTCGTCAACCCACTCAATGGCAGGGCTGTCAAATATGAAGTTTACGTAAAGTATTATAACAAATTACAGGGCACTATTTCTTCACACAATGTTCGTCGTCTGCCTGTTGGCATGAACATAGATGATGCAACGATCATGAGCCTTGTGTCTCAGGATTTACCGCTTTTGTCTGAGAGGGGAGTGATTTTCAACTTGCAGGGTCAGCGTCTCAGTGTTCCACAGCGAGGAATCAACATTTTTGATGGGCATAAAGTCTTCATTAAGTGAAAATTGTCATATACAGAACTATCAACTTGATAAAACCCATAATTGACATGAAAACAGTAAAACATATGTGCATGGTGATATTTCTTATTTCATCACTTTCATCTAACAGCCAAATCCGTGTAAATAATTTTGGACATGTTGGAATTGGAACCAGCGAAGCAGCTCCCTTGACCTCATTGTTAAATGTCGGAGGAGACGGCAGTGATGTATATACGATGTCTCTTAAACCATTAAGCGGAATCAAAGGGTTGTACATTTCTAATTATACACAGGGGCATTCCTTTGGAATATATGTAAACAATTTTGTTAGGAGTAAGTATGTGACTACTGGTATTTATGTGAATACAAGTTCATCCTCCGACACAACCTCTTCACAAGTCTATGGAATAAGAAGTATAGCTTCCGGCTCCAAAAGATTCTGTATCGGTGTTTATGGAGGTGTAGATACGCTGGTGGCGCAAAATAGTCAACCTACTTTTTCTGCTGGTATTTATGGAACCTCTAGGGCATTATATGATTACCAACGTAGTGGAAACTACGCTGGTTATTTCAATGGTGATGTATATGTGAGTGGCATGACATATATAAACGCACTAACACCTGTGAATAACAGTATTTCTGCAATAATTACACCGCTTTCAAGCATAGAGGATAAACAGAACTTTACAGATAAGTTGTCGCAGTTACTTCCAGTGCAGATTTACGATGATACAGAACCGCAACCGATAAAACCAACAGAAGATGAAATCGCTGTTGCCAGGGATAATGGAGAAAAAATACCTGAAGAATCAATTCCGTTGCAGACACGCATTTCTTTTAAACGCTATGGTGTTGATGAAAAATCTCTACGTAAATTGTTTCCAGAACTGGTATATGAAGACAAGGAAGGCAGTATCAGTATCAATTATACCGAGATGATACCATTGCTTCTGCAATCCATCAAGGAACTGCATGCAGAGATAGAAGAGCTGAAACGCCAGTTGGAAGGAAAATGAAAGGAGGTCTGATTATGAATATTTTTCTCAGAGAGACATGTCGGTTTCTTGGCAGGTCCGTAATGTTAACATTGGTATTAATGGTAGGTATGCCGATGAATACATACGCCCAATCCTCGCCATTCGCTGCTGGATATATCAGTTATGATGATACCATCAGCTACAACTATGGATACCTTAACTATCTTATCATCACAGCCGATACCCTCCGTCCTGCATTCCGTGATTTTGCCATGAGCAAGGCGCTTAAGGGTTATGAAGTGAAGATAGCATCTGTGGAGGATATATACCAGACATATTCAAGCATCTCGGATTCCGTAGAGCGCATAAAATGGTACATAGCCAATGAGTATATTAATTGTGGAAAGGAACTGCAATATGTATTGCTCGGAGGTGACGTGGATATTGTACCGACACGGTTTGCTGCACCAAGGACTGAGGCTGGGAACTTTCCATATCCACTTGAAACAATACTTTATTATGACGAATATGATTCATTAAAGCTTATTGCATCTGATTTGTATTATGTATCGTTTTACAATTCTTTCAACTGGGACGACGGTAATAATGGAAAGTATGCAGAAATAGCTGAAGGAGTTAATTTAAATAATCACGTTTATGTAACAACTTATGATAATGCGGCACCGCGTCAGTACATCAATGTATCCCGACTTCCTATTCATAACTCGACCGATGTGAAAAGCTACACTGCCAAGCTGTTCAGGTATGAGCGCGACGAATTGCAATACTATTCCGCATACAATAGGGCGTTGTTTGCAGGTTGCAAGGCATTCTGCGATAAGGATGGCATGAGTGATACAAAATACTGGAATGATTCCATTATTAGCAACTTTCTCGTAGGTACAAATGTCACTACGCTCTATGACTCCACCTTTACTAATACAAACCTTCAATCCCATTTTGCAAATACAATAGGTTACAACTTGATAAATATTGATACTCATGGCATCGAAACCGGATGGCTTATGGCAGATAGTATCTCTTGGTACGATATCGATGCTGCTACACTTCAGAGTGGTAATGCTGCATCAATCGTCACCACCCCAGCCTGTGATGTGGCAGATTTTTCTGCATCACAGTCTCTTGGCAAATCAATGATTTTAAATGCAAACAATAATACGATTGCATTTTGGGGCGCTTCGAATCTCGGATTTGGACCATCAGAAAATGAATATGCCATAAGGGCAGGTCTTTCACGTGAGCTGATAGGACATTTCTATCGTCATTTACAAAATGATGCCAACAATAAACTCGGAAATATTATTTTCAAGTCAAAACGCGATTTTGACGGTAGGTACTTATATGGTGAATACAGTCCGGAACGATATCTTATGTTTACACAAACCTTACTCGGTGATGCAGAAGTCACAATACTCAAAACAAGACCGAGCCATATCCAGTCTTTCGACCTGTTCTTAAATGGCGGATATGCGCTTATGGACAGTTTTGATACTGATG